>CAZYDL010000262.1:0-5019 GCA_964646305.1 uncultured Desulfobacula sp.
TTATTATACAGGATTATTATTATGATTTGTACAAGTGTAAGAGAAGGTGATGAGTGTGTGTTTATGGCAGCAAAAGGTTGTACCTATAACGAAGGTGCCTGCCTGACAATTATTGATGAATGCAAAGGCTGCCAGAGAACATCAGAGTTTGAAACAGGTGTATATTGTACTGCGGCTCCCGACCCTTCATTAAAATGGAAAAATGGTAATTGTAATATTGCAACACATGTGAAAACTGTTACTGCCACTAAAAAACAGAAGATCAACCCCATTAAGGCATCCAAAAGAAGATAGTTTTATCGAGACCTTTGAATAACGCCCCCTTTTGCCCAATTGCCACGGAATATGAAAATGATAATCCTCAAAATACTTAATGTATTCCTCCGGTTATAATTTTCATCTTCCTTGCACTAAAACAAAATTGAACATTATTCAAAGGTCTCATGTTATATATCAGCTTTATTTAAACTCTGTGGTCTTTGCCTGATAAAGCCGCAGAGTTTTTTTTATATGGCTTTTGACAAGGATTTTGTAAATTAAATATTTTTTTATTAAGGACTTATCATGAATCCAATTGCCCAAGAATTAAATAAGACTATTAAAGGATCCAATCCCCATATCTTTGAAATGCTTTCCAATATGGGTAAGGAGCTGTTTTTTCCAAAAGGTATTTTAAGCCAGAGTGCAGAAGCTAAACAAAAAGCAGATAAAATCAATGCAACAATTGGCATAGCAAAAGAGGGCAATAGTGTATTAAGCCTTCCTTCAATCACTAAATATATTCAACATATTGAGCCTGATAATTACCTTCCATATGCACCCTCATTTGGTATTCTGGAACTCAGGAAACAATGGAAAGACAGTTTATATAAAAAGAATCCATCTCTTGGGCAAAAGCCAATCAGCCTTCCTGTTGTAACTTCCGGTATAACCCACGGGGTAAGCATATTATCAGATATGTGGATCAATTCCAATGATGTGGTTGTTCTGCCTGACATGATGTGGGGTAATTATAATATGACCTTTTGTATTAGAAATAATGCTCAGATTGTTAATTATAAAGCCTATGATGAAAATCTTACCAGATTTAATATTGAATCCTTTGAAAAGGTTATTCGTGAACAGGCAGATAAAAATGATAAAATTGTTACTATTTTAAATTTTCCTCATAACCCCACTGGTTATTCCCTGAGTGTATCTGAAGCTGATAAAGTTGCCAGAATTCTTATTGATATTGCACAAAAGGGAACCAATGTGGTTGTGGGCTGTGATGATGCTTATTTTGGACTCTTTTTTGAAGAAGAAACCAGTAAGGAATCCATCTTCACTAAACTTGCAGGGGCCAACAAAAGGCTTGTTGCCATAAAACTTGATGGTGCTACAAAAGAAGATTATGTCTGGGGCTTTAGAACAGGTTTTATCACCTATGGTGTTGCTGGTAATGATGCCAGAACTTTGGAAGCCCTGGAAAAAAAGAGTGCAGGGTGCATAAGAGGAAATATTTCCAATGCTTCCCATTTAAGCCAGACCATTCTTTTAAAATCCATGGCAGATGAAAATTATGAAGTTTATAAAAAAGAAAAATTTAATCTTTTAAAAGATAGAGCCTTGAAAATGAAAGAGGTTTTAAAAGATCCAAAATTCCAGGATGCTTTTGATGTCTATCCCTTTAATTCAGGTTATTTCATGTGCATACGCCTGAAAGATGTCAATGCAGAAGAGTTAAGACTTCATCTTCTTGACAATTATGGAACCGGATTGATTTCCATTGGAGAAAACAATATCAGGGTTGCCTTTTCCTGTCTTGAAAAAGATGATGTTGAAACACTGTTTGATATTATCTTAAGCGGCATAAATGATCTTGAAAAAAGCTGATAATAATGAGTGTTAGAGAAAAAGTCAGATCCAATGAAATTGCTGTTGCAGGCAGATGGCTGTTTTATTTCGTATTAATTGGATTGATTGCAGGTTGCGGTGCGATTTTATTCCATTATCTATGCGGTCTTGGTATGCACTATTTTTTAGATCTCATGGCTGGATACAGACCAGATGCTCCGGCAGGTGAACATCTTCTTTTACCCCATACAAAGACACCCTTCAATAGATGGATACTTTTAATTTTACCTGCTGCCGGCGGGGTTATAAGCGGCTGGCTTGTTTATACTTTTGCTCCTGAAGCAGAAGGACATGGAACAGATGCAGCCATTGATGCCTACCATCATAAAGGCGGACTAATCCGAGGCAGGATCCCATTTATTAAAACCATTGCTTCCACCATTACATTGACAACAGGTGGCTCCGGGGGGAGGGAAGGCCCCATAGCCCAGATCGGTGCTGGGTTTGGATCTTTTCTTGCCACAAAATTTAATCTTTCTGAAAGGGAGAGAAGAATAATGATGGCTGCGGGCATTGGAGCAGGTGTCGGGTCCATCTTTCGTGCACCGCTTGCAGGTGCTCTCTTTGCAGCAGAAGTTTTATACCGTGATCCTGATTTTGAATCTGAAGTTATTATACCAGCAGGGATCTCCTCTGTTGTAGCATATTGTACTTTCTGTCTTGTTTTCGGATGGGGTTCTCTTTTTGATTCCCCTGGTTTTAAATTTACAAACCCATTGGAATTAGGGCCTTATATAGTTCTTGCCGGAGTTCTTGTACTTACTGCTATTTTGTACATAAAAGTTTTTTACGGTGTGATTGATATATTTAAAAAACTTTCTGTTCCCAATCATATTAAACCTGCAATAGGTGGTCTGCTTACAGGAATTATCGGTTTCTTTCTTCCCTATACCCTCTCCTTTAGCTATGGAATTGCCCAGCAGGCAATATTTAACCAGGTTGCCATCCCGACTCTGATTGCATTGGCATTAGGGAAAATTTTTACAACTTCATTTTCCATCGGTTCCGGCGGCAGCGGAGGAGTTTTTGGTCCCTCCATTGTTATTGGAGGTGCCATGGGTGGTGCTGTGGGAAAAATTTTTCATGAACTTATACCAGCAATTGTTACAAGTCCCGGAGCTTTTGTTATTGTTGGCATGGCAGGTTTTTTTGCAGCTGCATCAAATACTCCTATTTCCACCATTATTTTTATCAGTGAGATGACAAACTCCTATCACCTTTTATTACCAAGCCTTCTGGTATGTTCCATCTGTTATCTATTATGCCAGAAATGGACTATTTTTGAAAATCAGGTTAAATCCAGGATTGATTCTCCAGCCCATGCAGGAGAATTTATGATGGATATCCTTCAAACCATGAAAGTTGGTGATTTAAGGCATCTCATAAAAGAAGTTAGATGTATGAATGAAGATATGCCTTTCAGTGAATTTAAAAAAATATTTTCAAGCACTAAACAGCACTATTTCCCTGTTATGAATAACAATGGTGATCTATCTGGTATTTTTTCTTCCAATGATGTCAGAGAAATTATATTCACACCGCATATTGAGCAATTGGTTGTTATGAAAGATATTATGACTTCTGATTTGATCCGTACCACACCCTTTGAAGATTTAAATACAGTATTGCACAAACTTACTCAAAAAAATATTGATGCTTTACCTGTCATGGAAGAGGAGGGGTCAGATAATCTGATCGGGTTGATTTACAGACGAGATATCATTTCCCATTACAATCATCATATTAAAAAAATCAAAGCTCACGAATAATTCACTTTTTTTAAAAACAGACCGTGTGGCGGGGCTGTTGGGCCGGCTTTTGCCCTCTCTTTTTTTTCTAAAATTTTTAAAAAGTCATGGGGTTTTATTTTATTTGCACCTGCAAGGACAATGGTTCCTATGAGATTTCTGACCATATACCTTAAAAAACCATTGGCACAGATTTTAAATACAAGCCTGTTTATCTCCCTGTTTTTATCCAAGGGATGAATGTTTGCAGAAAACACCTCCCTTATACTTGAAGATTTTGGACTGCCCGTGTTTTCAAAGGATTTAAAATCAAAAATTCCTTGAATGAGCCCGCAGCAGTGGTTCATTATTTGAATATCAAGAGGGTGTCTGATATGCCATAGGTACTGCCTTTTGATTGCGCAGGGATCTTCCTGGTTAAGAATAAAATAATGATACTCTTTGGAAACTGCATTATATCTGGCATGGAATGTATCATCCACAATGGTGCAATCTTTTATCACAATGGGTAATTTAATGAGTGAATTTACAGCTTTTTTTAATTTTAAAGGATTCATGTCAGAGTCAGCATGAAAATTAGCAACCTGCCCAAAGGCGTGAACCCCTGCATCTGTGCGCCCGGAAGCAGCAATTTGAATTTTTTGGTTTAAAATTTTGCTTAAAACAAGTTCAATCTCTTCCTGGATAGTTTTTTTATTTTTTTGCCTTTGCCAGCCAAAAAAACTGCTGCCGTCATATTCTATAACAATTTTAAAATTTTTATTCATTATTGTCTAAATAGTCAGCAAGCTTTTTATTGGTAGTTAAAATTGAAAAAGACAGCTGATTGGCTGTATCTGACCCAAGAACTTCTGTGTATTTTAAATATAATTTTTTATAGGCAAGAGCAATGGATTTTTTATATTTAACACCTTTTTTGCCTGGAGATATAAATGCTGATTTTCCCTTGGTCCTGCGTATTACAAATTCTTTTTTTTCAAGGGAATCAATGAAACGGGTGATGGTTGAGGGTGTCAAATGAAGCCTTTTGCTTAATTGTTTTGGACTGATTCCCGGAGAATCAAAAACCAAAAGCAGTAAAGAAGCGTGGGCTGGAGAAATATTTAAATAGTTAAATTCTTTTTCAGCAAGCTTTAATAAATACCGGGATAATACATTGGTATTAAAAAAAAGGCAGCTTTCAAGGAAATTATCGTCAGGTTGCTCATCGGCTTGCATTGTCACCTCAAAATTAAAATAGGATATTTGCATATACAATTATTATTTTTTCTCATTTATGTCAATATAAGTTTGAATATATATTGGAATATGCATTTAAACTTAACTGGGTATCCGGTTGACTCAAGTAGATACAATATGTAGTATATAAGCTCAT
>CAZYDL010000263.1:0-5003 GCA_964646305.1 uncultured Desulfobacula sp.
CCTTCAAAATTGACTTTGGAGAGGATTGTAAAAACTTGGCGGTGGATTTAGGTTTATATTGCCCATTGACATTGCATTTGGTTTTTCTTATAAATTACATTTTTTTTATTTTGGGAGTGTTTTATGCTGTTGAAAAAATTTATACCTTACACCATCAGATCAAAATTTATAATCCTCATCATTGCCACCATAAGCATACTCCTATGTTTTATGACCTATTCATCCTATAAACAGAAAAAAATTACAAGTATTTCAAATAATAAGCTTTTTCTAAAAAATCAGCTGGCGCAAATTTTCAGCCAGATTGATCAAAGGGGGAAAACCGCCCTTGCCATGGCACAGCAGTTTGCAACAAGCCCGGAAATAATTAGAGCTGTGGCTGATCATGACCGGGAAAAACTCTCAGAATTGACACTCACCCGTTTTCAAAACTGCAGAAAACAAAACGGCATGGCACAACTGCATTTTCACATTCCACCGGCCATCTCTCTGTTCAGAGCCCATAAGCCTGAGAAACATGGTGACGATCTCTCCTCATTTCGGTTTGGTGTTCTTGAGGTGAACAGGAATCATAAAGCGGTAAACGGAATTGAAAAAGGTATTGCAGGATTTGGTATCCGTGGGATTTTTCCGGTGCAAAACAATGGCAGCCACGTGGGATCTGTGGAACTTGGTGCCAAGTTGGATAATAGTTTTGCCACGTTAATGAAAAAACAATTTGGACATGAATTGTCAATTGTTGTCCTGGATGGACAAGGTTTCCGTTATCTTGCCAAGAGCCATAATCTGACCATCCCGGAAAAGAGTTATCCCTGGCTGCGAACAATTATGAAGAGTGAAGATATTAAATTCAAAGCAGTTAAAAAAAATGGGAAATCCCTTATAACTATTTTCAGCTCCTTTAAAGACTACAATAACAAGATCGCCGGTGTTATTGCAATCCCCCTTGATACTACTTTGATGTATGCCGGTCTGAAAAAAGAGATGACAACCATGATTGTGATCAATCTAATGGTACTGATTCTGCTGGTCTCCATGATCTATTTTGCATTTACCTATTTTGTCAACAAACCAATGAGTCTGCTCATTGAAAAATTTAAACTGGCAGGCAAAGGTGATCTGACCCAGGTAGCAAATGCTAAAATGCCCAAGATGAATTGTTCACAAATTTTGCAATGCGGAAAAAAAGATTGCAGCAGCTATGATAAAGAGTGCAGATGCTGGGAGACTTCAGGCTCTTTTTCTGCCCAGGTTGAATGTCCCAAAATTGTCACTGGTGAATACCAATCGTGCATGGAGTGCACAAAAATTTACCAGCAGGCAAGATTAGACGAATTACAGGTGTTATCAAGCTTTTTTAATGGGTTTATCTTTTCCATACGTACTCTGGTCACTGATATGACCCGTTCCATGGAAAAGATGACCTCCTCTTCCAATACCATGTCTTTGTCAACCTCCCAAATGCAGGATGCGGTATTTGAAGCCTCCCAGAATGCACAGGAAGTTTCCCAGGCTGCTGAAACCATGAGTTCCAATATGAACTCTGTGGCAGCAGCCAGTGAAGAGACAACCACCAACGTCAATATAGTTGCCACGGCAGCGGAAAGTATGGGCGAACAATTTGCCCGGATTGTAAAGGAGACAGAGAAAGCAAGCTCAATCAGCTCCAAAGCTGTTGATCAGGCAAAATCAGCTCAAGAGAAGGTGGATGTCCTTGGCAATTCCGCTTCCCAGATCAACAAAGTAACAGAAGCCATCAGCGGCATATCTGAACAGACAAACCTGCTGGCCCTGAATGCAACCATCGAGGCAGCCAGAGCCGGAGAAGCTGGAAAAGGCTTTGCCGTAGTTGCAAACGAAATCAAGGACCTTGCCCGACAGACCTCGGAATCTACCCAGGAAATCAAGAATAAAATTGAAGACATTCAAAACTCTACCAGTGAAACAATCACCGAAATTAAGGAGATCTCCCAGATTATCAACCAGGTAAATGATATTGTCGCAAGCGTCACGCAATCCATTGAAGAGCAGTCAGCCACAACCACAGAAATTGGCACCAATATTGCCCAGGCAGCCCAGGGTATTGGGGATGTGAATGAACATGTTGCCAAGTCTTCAACCATGTCTGTGGAGATATCTGGCAATATAAACCATGTCAGTAAAGTGACCAAGGGCATCTCAGATAATGCAAGTGATGTCACGGTTCAGGCGCAAAGCCTGAAACAATTGGCTGTTGAACTCAGTGAGAGTATGAAACAATTTAAATTGTAAATAAAAGGCAGACACATAATATAGATATTGAAATGAAATTTATTACTGCTATAATATTACCAAAATATGGTTTCATAATACTTACAGGGAAAATGAATGAATTTATCAAAAGAACAATTATTAAACTATCTGGTGCAGATAGCACCTAACCGTTATCTTCAAGCCTTCTTGATCATAGTATTATTCCTGGTCCTGGCAAAAATTATAGATGTGATCATTACACGTGTAATTGCAAAATGGATTAAACATACACAACTTGAATTAGATGACAAGATCCTTGATATTTTCCACAGGCCTGTTTTTATAAGTATCATACTCTTTGGCCTTGCCCTTGCAACTGAAAGGCTGGCTTTTAAAGGAACCATTGGTTTTTTAACACTTGGTGGTCTCCAAACCATTGCCATCTTCCTATGGGCATTTGCAGCATTACGATTTTTTAAGCTTTTACTCAATTATTTGAGTAATGATAAACGCCGCTTTAATATAATACAGGACCGTACCCTGCCCCTGTTCCAGAATCTATTTATGATTATATTAACAGGGCTTGCAATTTATATCATGTTCCTGGTGTGGAATATTGATCTTACTGCCTGGGTTGCATCTGCCGGTATCCTGGGTCTTGCCATCTCCTTTGCTGCCAAAGATACTCTTGCCAATCTGTTTTCAGGTGTTTTTATAATGGCTGATTCTCCCTATCAGCTTGGAGATTTCATTGTTCTTGATTCAGGAGAAAGGGGTGCTGTCACAAACATTGGCATAAGAAGCACACGTATTCTAACCCGTGATGATGTGGAGATAACCATACCAAATTCAATCATGGGAAATACCAAAATCACCAATGAAGCCGGAGGCAGACATGAAAAATTTCGCATCCGTGTCAAGGTGGGTGTTGCCTATGGATCAGACATTGATAAAGTACATGAACTTTTAATGGCTGTGGCTACAGATTTTCCAAATGTATGTAAAATACCAGCACCGCGCATACGGTTCCGTGCCTTTGGAAATTCAAGCCTTGACCATGAATTATTATGCTGGGTGGAGACTCCGGTATTACGCGGCAGGGTATTGCATGAGCTCAATACTGCCATTTATAAGCGCTTTGCCCAGGAAAATATTGAAATACCATTTCCACAACAGGATATACATATCAAATCCACTGTGACAAATGATAGTGATACCATGGACAAAGAACAGGTATGATCTGTTTTGGTTCTATCCACCCGTAGCAAGATATAAAATAATATTACCGGTTTAAAAAAATTATGAAATTTATTGCTGATAATCTTCGTATTACCAAAACAAGTATTCAAAATGCGCTTTTAACCCGTAACCCCAAACCTGTACAGGAACTTGTAATACAGTGTGAAGAAGATGGTGCCTTTGCCATTGATGTGAATACAGGGCCTTTAACCAAATTCCCTGAAAAAGATATGAGATTTTTTATTAATGCAGTAGAGAGTGTGACAAAGCTGCCCATATTAATTGATACCTCTAATTGTGTTGCCATGGAGGCAGGACTTGAAGCTGCAAACAACAAAGTTATAATTAACGGATTTTCCCTTGAGCCCCGTAAATTAGAAACAATTCTACCCCTTGCAAAACAATATGATGCAGATATTATTGGTTTTCTTTTATATTCCAACAGCATGGTACCAAAGGATGTATCATCAAGATGTGAAGTAGCTCTGGAGTTATTTGAGAAAGTTAAAACTGCAGGGATTGCAAAGGAAAAACTCATTATTGACCCTGTTGTTCCTCCCCTTTCATGGGAAGATGGAATCTTTCAGGCCAAGGCAGTTCTCGAAGTGATCAGAACATTGCCGGATCTATTGGGTTTTAAAGTAAAAACCATTGCAGGGCTCTCCAATCTCACCACTGGAGCAAAGGATAAAAACAAAAAGAATCTTGTGGAGCAAAGTTATCTTGCAATGCTTGCAGCAGCAGGTCTTGATTATATTATGATGGATGTTTTAAACTATAAAACCCTAAAGGCTGCAAAAATATCAGACATGCTTGTAAAAACAGATATATTTTCATGGGAAATGGTTTCATAGTGCAATAAACAATATGATTTTTATTCTTGACAAGGAATTGAAAAATTGCATGTATTGAAATACATTTAAAATGTAATAACTTACAAGAAAATATATCATAAGATATAATTTAAATAGGGGGAGAATACAAAATGGGTAATAAAAAAGTTACAATACAGGATATTAAGCAGGCTAAAAAAGATCTTAGAAAACTTGTTATGGTTACTGCATATGACTATCCTTTTGGATTAATGGCAGATGAAGCCGGTGTGGATATTGTCCTTGTGGGTGATTCTCTGGGCATGGTAGTCATGGGACTTGATGGCACTGTGGCAGTCACCATGGAGCATATGATACATCATATCAAGGCTGTGGTCCAGGGATGCAAAAACCCTCTTGTCATTGGTGACATGCCCTTTATGAGCTATAATACCTCTGTGCGCGAAGCCATTACCAATGCAGGCAGGCTCATGAAAGAGGGCGGGTGTGATGTTGTAAAGCTTGAAGGCGGTGTGGATTTTGCCCCCACCATTGAAGCCATTGTAAAGGCTGGAATCCCTGTCCAGGGTCATATTGGCCTGACTCCTCAGACCGCAAGTGCTCTTGGCGGATTTAAAATGCAGGGTAAGGATGCCAAGGCAGCTAAACGTATTGTTGACGATGCCAGGGCTCTGGAAGATGCCGGTGTTTTTTCCATGA
>CAZYDL010000264.1:0-4983 GCA_964646305.1 uncultured Desulfobacula sp.
AAAATTTTATTTTCATCATTTGTGCCATGTTAATTTTCACCACAAATGCGTACACTTGGTCATCAGCTGATAACTTTCAGGGTGCCTTTGCCACCCACCAATTTTTAAACAAAAAAGCGTATCAGGCCATCAGAAGTCACCCGGCCTTTAATTCAAGCGGTTTCCCCTCTCTTGATGATATCCAAAGACATGGCAGCGTTACGATAACGCGGAAAGGAGTTACTGGATTAGGACCGGATAAGGAAGGGAATTCATATTTTTCCCAGCACTGGTATAATCCTAAAAACAAACAGGGAAAGGCACCTGAAACAATTAAAAAATTTCATTCCAATTTAACTAAAGCCTTAATCCGGCCAACCGGAAATTACACTGAAGAGCAGGCACGAGAAAATAAGGCCCACCTGGCTGCATATGTAGCCCATTATATGCAGGACATGACATGCCCAATGCATGTATCTGGTATTGACGGGATCAATGCACTCAGGAGCAAAGTTGGCACTTTGGATGATATCAGCCCTTATGCCGTTTCTTTATACAGCAAAGAAACGTGGAAGATAATGATTAATCGCTTCAAAGAAGTCAGAGCCAAAGATCCCTATACAGATTTTTTTGATCCCCTTTATTACGACGGGGGCTGGCCTGCCACAACCAAATTTGGAAGTCATGTCCAATATGAAGCAAAGGTGGAAGAAAGCTATATGGCTGTGGCAGCCGCAACTCATCAAGTATTATGGGCAGTTGAGGAAAAAAAAGGGTATATCCCGGAAGATTATGACAGAAGCAAGGGTAAAGCCAAAGGCGAGGGCATGGCGTTATTGGCTAAAGAAGCAGCTAAAAAGACACGAGAGCGTATTGGAACAAAAAGCAACCCCGGACCGTTATGGATAGATCTTGATGCTATTTTCGCTTCCCTTCAGATACCATATGAAGATTGGTGGCGCGCAATTCAACTAACCTATGTGACTTGGCGCTCATCCTTTTGTGCACTGCATTCTGCAACTGAAGATGTCAAATTTGTTAAAATTTCAAATCGCCCCAAAGAATACAAATTGTCTGTTTCTGTTGATAATTTAGAACCGGAGGCGCCGGCGAAGAGTGTCAAAATCTATTATAAAATTGAGGGTGACATTAAGACTGATGGAAATATAGTTTTTACTGAGCCAATACCGAAAAATGATACATCCGGATGGTATAGTGCTGATAAAGCCTTTAAAATTGAAGACCCGAAAAATCTGTCTGGTAAGATCACAATAGAAATTAAGGGAAAATATGATAAAAAAATTCCTGACTCAGGTTTTAAGCGGGTTGAATATGATCTTAAAGATATCACCATTGAAGCAATTGAGATGCCCAATGTTTTTAATCACAAACAGAATTCAGCAGCAATACAATCCCTTAAAACTGACTTATGGGCTTTTAATGTAACCATTGAATCAGCTGGTATTCCGGACAGTCAGAACATGGAACACAGGGTTAAATCCCAGATACCTGCCCCGGGGGAATGGGTTGCCAGGGGGGATAATGTTGTTTTAAAAGTATATGGTAAGTTTTCACAAGATGCCCCTGCAGTTGATAACAATTCCATAAACAAAGCCGATAAAACAAAAAAAGACAGGATCCAGACAAAAAAGCAGTGCAATGAGACGAAAAATGCAGCCACTGCTCTTACTGGAAAAATACAAGATAATGAAAAAAAGTTTATATCCTTTGGAGATAAATTAAAAAAATTCTTCAAAAAATTTAAGGATTTAAAAAAAGAAAGTAAGTTTGTCAAAACAGCACATAAAGACATGGAGAAAAAAGCTGTAGCCATAGCCGAGATCTCTCATGAACTCGAAAAATTAGTTCTTAAGATTTGTGAAACAACAAAAGAATTAAATGACCACACCAAAACAGATTCAGAGCATGATAGAAATTATGATTGGATAAACAATAAAAAGGAAAGACTTAAAGAACTTTTAGGCTCCGCTAATAATATCATCAAGGATGCAAATTCCTTAGATAAAGAAAGCAAAAAACGACTTGAGGCGGCCAAACTTTTGAAAAATATTTCACAGGCAGCCTTGCAAAAAATATCACAGGATATCGAAGCCCTACTTGAGACAAATTTTGACGAAAGTATGGACGAGCTAAACAAGAAAGCTGCAATGTTAAATACAGATGACTGCCCTGAAAATGTTTTTGTTGCACTCAGGCAAGCAACAAAACACTATCAAAAAAATCAGGACAAACTTAAACAGATCACTACCTTTTACAAGGCCATAAAAACCGATTTTGATAAAAAGGCTAAAGAGGTTGAAAACCTGGACCAGATTTATCAGAAGACAGCATATCTTCTGGATCTTTCAAAAGCATATGTTGAACGTGCACAGAATGCTGCAGTTAAAGGGGCATTTTGTGCAGTGCTGGCTGAAAATATAATGAAAAAAGTCTTTATCCCTGATGTCAGAGGTATTGATATTAACGAAGCTGAATCAAGGCTGGTCACAAAAGGCTTAAATGTTACAAGATCGGAACTTGGTACCCCATCTTCTACAGCAGAAGCCGGAATAGTGCAAAAGCTAGCCCCGGGAATCACAAAAAGGGTTAAAAAAGGAACAAATGTTACCCTGTCATATTATGACCAGCGTCCTGACAAAGAAAGCCAGCTTGCAGAACTGGATTGCAGTCAGTGGCCGGGTTCTCAAGAAATGGTTATTTTTAATACAGGAGAAAGGCTATGTGATTGTCCTTCCACAAAAATCTGGAATGCAGATCATACTGCCTGCATTGATAAAAACATTGCTTTGCCAAGTTACGAAGAGATAAAAAAAGCTGGTCAAGACTTTCAACTGGCGCAGAAAGACTGTAGTCAATTCCCCGGAACAGAGCCTGTGTGGGACACACAAAAAGACCAGGCAGTCTGTGCCTGTAAACAAGGACTTGTTTTAAATGCCAACAAAAACGGTTGCATCACTCAGCAGCAGGCAGTTTTCGAAAATATGGACTGCTCTCAATATCCGGGAACCGTACCAAACTATGATAATAATGGAAATCTTGGGTGTGCCTGCCCTGATGGGACCCAATGGATTCAAAGCCTGAATAGATGTGCAAATCAACAGGACATGGCTATGGCCAACGCAGATTGTTCACAATTCCCTGGCACTGTATCAGTATGGAATGCACAAAATAATAGCTCTGAATGCAATTGTCCCTTTGGAACTGAATGGAACCCAATGATGGGAAAGTGTATCAACCAACAGGATTTGGCAATGGCAAATGCTGATTGTTCACACCTGCCGGGCAGCGCACCAACCTGGAGCTATATTACTAATCAGGTTGAATGCGAGTGTCAGTCACCTTACTCTCGAGATTTAATGACAGGTGAATGTGTGGATTGGATAGCTAAGGCTCAAAGAGATAACGAGGCATTTAATCAAGAGATGGAGAACAGACGAAGGCGGAACCAGGAACAGCTGCAGCAGTCTTTAGACAAGTTTTTACAACCCTATACTCCCAATAGACGTGACCCATACGATGGTGATTCTGTGCCTGCAAATAAAAACAATGAAAGCAACAATTTATGCAATATGCTTCCGGGCATAAAAGTAATAGGTGTCTGGAGTGCAAACGGAAGGTGGTACTCCTGTTTAACAGGGGCAAATCTTTCAATGGGAAAGAGCAAAAACGCTGACTGTCCAATGTCCAATTGGCCGCCTAAAGGGTTTCAAAGATCAAGATGTGGTCCTGTTATGGGGCGTTGTGTAGTTCGTTTTACAGTAAAGGAGTCAAAACAATATGGAGGGATGGGATATCTTAAAGCAGGAGAAGAAATATGTGGATATTTATATTAAGTAGAAATTTTATAATGAAGATAAAAATTATTATCATTATGGCTGTTTTACTGACAATTTGCAGTCAAAGTTTTGCAGAACAGTTATCAGCAACCGGTAAGGTTACAGAAATTGAAAATAATACCATTATCATTAAAATAACCAATGCTGACACCATCCCCACAGGCAGCAGGGTGGATCTTTTTTTTGAAATTTCAGAAGATCAGAGCATAGAGGTAGGCCAGTGGAAGGTTTCAGGCAGAGGAAAGGGAGTGGTATTTGCAACGCCAGTTGAGGTGCTGGGTCCCCCACAAGAGGGAATGACAGCAAAAATATCATATTCAGGAAAAGAAGACAGAGTACAAGTCACCAGGCAAGACCATCACACGGCTCCTCCAATATCACAAAATGATGATACTCAGGGAAAAAAACAATTTGTTTATAATTCGCAGCAATATGTAGATAAAGTAAGAAAAATAATAAATGATTTGAGAAAAAATTCTCAACAATACTCAAGAGAAAAAATACACATCCTACAGAGGCAGATTGTTCAAAATGTAAAAAAGGCTGTAGCTGGAGATAATGCAGAAGGTTATTACATGCTTGCTTTGCTTCATGAAGACGGAGTCGAGGACATTAGCCGAGATTCAAAAAAAATGGTTAAAAATCTAATTATATCAGCAAAAAAAGGATATGGACAAGCCCAGTATATACTTGGAGATATGTATAAAAGTGGTGATGAAGTCATTAAAGATAAAGAAAAAGCAAAATATTGGTTGCAAAAAGCTGCTGACCAGGGACATAAGGGTGCTAAAATGGAATTAGAACTGATGGAACCTCAAATTCGAGGTAAGGAACCCAAGATGCAATTGCTGGGAGTTCCTTTTCCTGAAAAGTAAATCATTGAATATGTAAAAGCCGACGATAAATATTATAATAAAAAAATATAGACGATCAAACTGCCTATGATATTGCAGAAAAATTTGGTCATTTAAATGTGCTGGAATACTTGGAATCAATAGATGCAAAGCCAGGGAAGTAATGTTCAAATTAAGCAGATGGTATTTAATCTTGGTGGTAGCTTTTGCCATTGAAAGGAACGGGTTTCATGATTAGGAAAAAATTTAAAATATTATTACTTGTATGGCCTATTATTCTGCTGCTTGGAATG
>CAZYDL010000265.1:0-4906 GCA_964646305.1 uncultured Desulfobacula sp.
ATCTTAGTGAACTTTGTGTAAGGTGCTTAATATGCAATATATAATTTCTATATTACATATTTTTAATTTTTGGAACAGTGTTAAATGCTGATTCAAGTTTAATAAAGAGAGATCCCTAGGAAAAATTGGTCTCAAAATGGATACAGGACAAATAAGATATGCCAGTAAAAATTGAAGATAAAAGCAGTGTAAAAAAAGTACTCTCTTTTGAAATTCCAAAAGAAGATATTACCAAGGAGCTGAATATTGCCTATGGTGATTTAAAAAAAAAGGCAGATGTAAAAGGTTTTAGAAAGGGAAAAATTCCCCGTAAGGTATTGGAAAATAGATTTTCAAAAGATGTTCATGCGGATGTTGCACCTCGTTTGATCCAACAAGCATTTATTGAAGCCATTAAAGAATATGATTTAAATATTGTTGGAGGTCCCCAGATGGACCCGCCTGACCTGGACCCTCAAAAAGCATATATATTTGATATTACAGTGGAAATCAGACCTGAGCTTGATGATATTGATTTTAAAGGCATTGCCCTTGAGAAGACAAAATATAAAGTATCAGACGGCGAGATAGAGAGTCAGCTCCATATGATTCAAAAAACAATGGCAAAAAAAGAGACTGTGAAAGAAGAACGCCCTGTTAAAGAAGATGACTTTGTACTCATGGATTACCAAGGTTTTTTAGATGATCAACCCTTTGAACCAACACCTAAAATTGAGAATTATGTAATGAAGATAGGGCAGGATGCCATGCCAAAGGAGTTTTCAGAGAAGTTGACTGGAGTAACTCCGGTTCAGGCCCTTGAGGTTGAAGTGCCATATTCTGATGACTATTACGATGAGAATTTAAAAGGCAAAACCATTGTTTATAAAATAAAACTCATTGAAATCCAGGAGGAAATTCTGCCGGAAATCAATGATGACCTTGTAAAAGACCTTGGTCAGTTTGAAACTCTGGATGATGTCAGAACTTCCATTCGCGAAAATTTAGAAAAAGGATATGCCCGGAGAATACAGCATGAACTTTCCGAGCAGGTTTTCCAGAATCTTTTGGAAAAATATGAATTTGAAGTGCCAGAAGTCATGATAGAAGGAGAACTCAATGGTATTGTAGCAGAGGCAGAACAATCCTTTACTGCAAATAATACAACACTTGAACAAGCAGGCTTGAGTAAAGATATGCTTAAAGAGCAATATCGGGATGTTGGTGAAAAACAAGCCAGAAGGCATTTGATTCTTGATAAGATTATTACCCAGGAAAAACTCGAACTTACCGATGAAGAGTTGGAAAAAAGTTTTGAAGAGATGGCACTTGGGATGAATGCACCTGTTGATTCAGTAAAGAATTATTTTAATATGGATCCAAAGCAGCTTGATTTTTATAAACATACACAGCTTGAAAAAAAAGCTGTTGATATTATAATAGAGCAGGGCAGCGTTACAGAGATTGAGCCAGGTGCAGCTGAGAATAGCGCCGATGCCGGCACTGCTGAAAAAGAGAATACCAGCAATGGTGATAAAGAAGATGTAGATACAAAAAACCAGGAAGCATCCAAAAAAGAAGAGTAGTTAAAAAGTCAAAAAATAAGATTGAAGGAGTTAAAACCGTGCCTCTAATTCCAATGGTTGTAGAACAGAGCAACAGAGGAGAGCGTGCCTATGATATTTATTCACGCCTTTTAAAGGATAGAATTATTTTTATCGGATCTGCCATAGATAATGAGATTGCCAATGTCATTGTTGCCCAGCTTTTGTTTCTGGAATCAGAAGATCCTGAAAAGGATATAAGCTTTTATATTAATTCTCCGGGAGGAGTTGTGACGGCAGGCCTTGCCATTTATGACACCATGCAGTACATAAAACCCGATGTGGCAACAGTGTGTATTGGCCAGGCTGCAAGCATGGGAGCTTTGCTGCTGGCCGCAGGTGCAAATGGAAAAAGATTTACTTTGCCAAATTCCAGGATAATGATTCATCAGCCCCTTGGAGGTGCCCAGGGCCAGGCAACTGATATTAAAATCCAGGCCAATGAGATTTTAAGGATGAAAGACACATTAAATGAAATTTTGTCCTTTCATACTGGTCAGAATATTGAAAAAATATCAGATGATACTGATCGAGATTTTTTTATGTCAGCCCAGGAATCTTTAAAATATGGCATTGTGGACAAGGTTGTTGCTGATAGAAGCCAGCTGGAAGAAGACATAGAGGACACTTCAAAGGAGTAGTTTTAGTATGACCAAAAGCAAGGATGAAACCCCGGAACCTTTTTTTTGTTCCTTTTGTGGTAAAAGCCAAAAAGAGGTTAAAAAGTTAATAGCAGGCCCCAGCGTTTATATTTGTAATGAATGTATAAACTTGTGTGGTGAAATTGTTGAAGATGAAGAGAAAGAGAAGCAGGCTGAAGAAAATAACGGGTTAAAGGATTTTTTAAAACCCATGCAAATCAAAGATTTGCTTGATTCCTATGTTATTGAACAAGATAAAGCGAAAAAAGTTCTTGCTGTGGCTGTTTACAATCATTATAAGCGTTTGACTTCAACCTTGGAAAAGAGAGATGATGATGTGGAAATTCAAAAAAGCAATATCCTTATCATCGGTCCTACAGGATGCGGAAAAACGCTTCTTGCCCAGACCCTTGCAAGATTTCTTGACGTCCCCTTTGCCCTTGCTGATGCTACGGCATTAACTGAGGCCGGTTATGTTGGTGAGGATGTTGAGAATATAATTCTTTCCCTTGTTCAAAATGCTGATTATGATGTTGAAAAAGCCCAAAAAGGTATAATTTATATTGATGAAATAGATAAAATTTCCCAGCGTGGAGATAACCCTTCCATTACCCGGGATGTGTCAGGGGAAGGTGTCCAGCAGGCATTGTTGAAAATTATTGAGGGTACTATTGCAAGCATTCCGCCAAAGGGGGGGAGAAAGCATCCCCAGCAGGACTATGTAAAGATTGATACCTCCAATATTCTGTTTATCTGTGGCGGTACATTTACAGGCCTTGAAAAGGTTGTGGAAAGAAGGCTTACGCAAAAGACCATGGGCTTTGGCGCCAAAATTGTTGATAAAAAAGAGAGAAATATTGGAGATCTTCTTGATAAGCTCAAGCCGGAAGACCTGATTAAATTTGGTCTCATCCCTGAGTTTCTCGGCCGATTGCCCATTATTACATCCATTGGTGAGCTTAATGAAAAATCTTTGGTGCAGATTCTTACTGAACCCAAAAATGCTCTTGTCAAACAATATCAAGAACTGCTCAAAATTGAAGGTGTAAAACTTCAGTTTACAGATGAAGCCCTTGAGGCAATGGCAAAGGAAGCCGTAAAGAGAAAGTCCGGGGCAAGGGGCCTTCGTGCAATTATGGAAGAGACAATGCTGGATATAATGTTTGAAATTCCTTCAAAAGAAAATGTCCAGGAGTGTGTTGTCGGCGAAGAAGTAGTGCTGAAACATGAGGCTCCAATACTGCTTTATGAGCAGCCCAAAAAACAAGCTTAACAGGTCATTCCAGAATGCTGATTTTCTATTTTTCGTTTTGAATTTAAAGAAATTATCTATTCTGCAGGAACCTGTTGAAAAAGAAAGTTTAAAAATTAATGATTAAAATTCCCAAGCTCTTTAATCAGAACTCCTCCCAGGACGAAAAAAACCATCTTCCTCTGGTACCTTTAAGGGATATGGTATTATTTCCATCCATTACCACATCTGTATTTGTGGGAAGGGATAAATCCATTAAGGCTTTGTCCCAGGCCATGGCTGCAGATAAAAAGATTTTTTTAACCAGCCAGAAAGACCCTGAAGTTTTAAAACCTGATATTAATGATATTTTTCAGGTTGGTACTGAAGCTAAGATTATTCAGCTTCTTCGTCTGCCGGATGGAACAGTGAAAGCACTGCTGGAAGGGTGCAAGAGAGGCAAAATTGTTAAATTGTCTGACGAGGATGGTTTTCTTGGTGTCGACTATATTTATCTGCCTGAAGAGTCCATATCAGACAAAGCAAGAGAACCTGCCATTAGAACAGTTACTGAAGCATTTAAACATTATGCAACACTTTCCAAGGCAGTGTCACAAAATTTTTTTAAAAATCTTAACGCCCTTGCTGCCAATGAATCTAAGTATGCCGATACCATTGCAAGCCAGATGCCCTTTAAAGTAATTGATAAACAAACACTGCTTGAATGCGGTAATATTGAAGAGAGATTCTTTCTATTATTAAAGCTTATTCAAAAGGAAACTGAAGTCTTTTCCATGTCTCAAAAAATAAAAGGCAGAGTAAAAGACCAGATGGAAAAACTGCAGAAAAAGCACTATTTGAATGAGCAGATGCGTGCCATTAAAAAAGAGATGGGTGAAGATGGTGGTGCATCTGAGTTCCATGAACTTGAAAATAAAATAAATAAAAAGAGGATGTCCAAGGAAGCTGCCCAGGTCGTAAAACTGGAATTGAAAAAGCTTAAAATGATGTCTCCCATGTCATCTGAAGCCACTGTGGTTAGAAATTATATTGATTGGTTGATTTCTCTGCCATGGTTGCGAAAAACCCGCTCTAAAAACAATATCAAAAAAGCTGAACAAATTCTTGATCAGGATCATTATGGTCTTAAAAAACCCAAAGAGAGAATACTTGAATACCTTGCAGTGCAGATCCTTGTTAAGAAAATCAAAGGTCCAATCCTTTGTCTTGTCGGCCCTCCCGGGGTGGGCAAAACATCACTGGCAAAATCAGTAGCCTCGGCCACAGGCAGATCATTTGCAAGAATTTCTCTTGGTGGTGTAAGGGATGAAGCAGAAATAAGAGGACATAGAAGAACCTATGTGGGAGCCATGCCCGGCAAGATTATTCAGACTTTGAAAAAAACAGGGTATAATAATCCTGTTTTCTGCCTTGATGAAATTGATAAAATG
>CAZYDL010000266.1:0-4865 GCA_964646305.1 uncultured Desulfobacula sp.
AACGATAGGCGCTCAACCAACCATTACACCGCCTCAGTTTGACGTTAGTCTCGATACATTAGCTGGGCAGCTCGACTTGTCCCCAACCGACACTTCCGGCGGATTCATTCAAAGCGCAATAGATAAAGTGAAGGGTAATTCTCTAGGCGAGAACCTATCTTTAGCTGGTAATGTGGCTCAACTAGGCGGATTAGGAATTGGGCTAGCAGGCGCATTAGGCGCAGGCGGAGGATCAAGTGGCGGCGGATCAACAAGCCGACCAGCTCAATTCGCCCCCGGCACGTTTACTGAGAACGCCCCAACGCCAACATTTAACGCATCCGGGTCAGGAATTGGTCAATCTGGTAGCGCGGTTAAGATTCCTTTTGGCGCTTATGAGAAGTCGTCTCCGTTTAGAAAGTCACTACTGCAAAACGCGATTAACAACGGCAAGCTAATTATTGAAGGCGCACCGTGAAAATTTATAGCTCAAGCACTAAAATAGTAAAGCAGGCGCATGAACTGTTTAAGGACTCTCAAACAAGGTCGATAGAGTGGCGCTCTGACGCCCGTGAGGACTATCAATTCTATGAAGGGGATCAGTGGTCTGATACTGACAAGCGATTCCTTGAAGAGAATAACCGTCCTATTGTCACCTTTAACCGCGTAGCGCCAACCATTGACGCTGTGACGGGTAATGAGCGCAATAACAGGCAGGAAACCCGCTACATTCAACGAACGTCAGAAGATGGCGACCCAAACGAAATGCTGACTAGCGTTAGCCGTTGGATTCGTGATGAGTGTGACGCAGAAGATGAAGAAAGCGAGGCTTTTCAGGATATGCTGGTCTGCGGCGTGGGCTGCACTGAAACATGGCTTGATTTCGACGACGAACCAGATGGCAAGATTAGGATTGACCGAATATCTCCGCTGGAAATGTTTTGGGACTGGAATGCTTCAAAGCGCAATCTAAGTGATGCTGCATGGTTAATGCGTATCCGTATGATCGACAAAGAAGAGATTAAAGAGCGGTGGCCGAAGAAGAAAATTGATTGGTCTGGAGGCTTCCAGCTTCACGAATTCACCTCTCCCCATTTAGCTGATTCAGCCGATTGGTACAGGGAAGATCAAGGCGGCAGAGTTGATACCAAGCTAATGCCTGTATGTCAGTTTCAATGGTGGGAGCGCCGGTTCGTTTATCGCGTATCTGGCCCGGAAGGAATCGAAGATTTATCCGAGAAAGAATACAACCTTGTTAAAGATGAAATAGAGCTAAACCAATATCCAGTTGTTAAGCAAACTCGCCGTGAGTATTTTAAGGCGTTTATTGCAGGTAAAACGCTGCTAGAAAAGCAGGTACTGCATGAGTCAGAAGATGTGATACCTGGGTTCACGTTTCGGTTTATGACGGGCAAGCGGTCTCAAATATCTAAAAGCTGGTTCGGCCTTGTTCGTGCTATGAAAGACCCTGCGCGATGGTCTAACAAGTTCTTCTCGCAGATTCAGGACATCCTTAACTCTAATGCTAAAGGCGGTATTCTCGCTGAGAAAGATGCTTTTGAGGACTCACGTTCAGCCGAAGAGGATTGGGCTAAGCCTGACCGTATTATTTGGACGAATCCAGGTGCTATTGCTAACGGCAAGATCAAAGAAAGATCGCCTGCTGCATACCCGCAGGGCTTAGATAGGCTGATGCAGGTTGCAATGGGGGCCACACGAGATGTTTCAGGTGTGAACCTTGAAATGCTAGGTATGGCTGATCGACAGCAGGCAGGGGTTATTGAAGCGTCAAGAATCCGACAGGGCACCACTGTGTTGTCCGTGTTCTTTGATTCACTAAGGTATTACCGGAAAACTCAAGGCCGGATAATGCTCTACTTCATCCGTAACTATGTGCCTGACGAGAAGATGGTTCGTGTGGTGGGTGAAGATCGTTTTGTGCCATACAGGAAGATTGATTCTTTCGAGAAGTACGATGTGATCATTGATCAGTCGCCAAGCTCTCCAAACATGAAAGAAGAGGTCTGGAAAGGGTTTCAGTTGGTATTGCCTGCAATGGTTAAGGCTGGGTTGCCTATTCCGCCTGACATTATCGACTTCATGCCTGTGCCGCAGTCTGTTATTAGCAAGATGAAGAAGTTTTACAAAGGCAAAGCGCAAGAATCCCCAGAACAGAAGAAGATGAAAGCCCAGCAGTTCCAGAAAACAGAAGCTGAGATTGAAAAGATTAAAGCCAGCGCTATGAAGGCAATTGCTGATGCAAAAGCCGCCGGGGCTGGTGTGGACGTGAGCCGTGGCGCTAATGAGATAAAGGCGCTGCAATTGTTAGTTGAAGCACTTAGCGAGGACGAAAATGTCGAACGAAAACTTGGCCCAACTGGACAGCAGCCTTGATGCTGACTTTTCTGCAATGCAGGAGTCAGATCATGTTGAAGAAGTTGCAGAGGTAGTTGAAAAAGCAGTTGAAGAGGTTGTTGAGACCCCGGAACCTGCTAACGAGCCTGTGCAGAATGAAACTGTCCCGCTAGCTACGTTTTTAGAAACAAAGAATGACTTAAAATCAACTAAAGGGCAGATTGCCGATCTACAGGCGCAGCTTGATGCCTTGGCGAATCCGCCGGAAGTTGTGGAAGAAATAAGCATTGAAGATGATCCAGTCGGCCATCTTGAACAGAAGAACAAGCTAACCGAGGATCGCATCGAGCAGCTTGGCGAAGAAATGAAGATTGCCAATCAGCAGCAGCAGCAATCAGCTATTCAAAGCCAGGTGACGAACCTTGAGCAGCAGTTTGCCGCTCAAACAGATGATTACTACGATTCAGTAGCTCACTTGCAGCAGACCAGAGTTGAACATTATAAAATTATGGGCGCTGATGAAGCCCAAGCACTAGCCGCTGTGAATAACGAGCTTATCAGCGTTGCCAAGACCGCTATTCAGAATGGAAAGAATCCAGCAGAGGTGGTTTATCAACTCTCTAAGAGCACCGGATTCGCTAAACAAGGCGAAAGGCAGGGCGATGCTTCTCTTAAAGCATTAGCGAAGGCACAGGACAGTTCAGGCACCTTAGCGAACATTCCAGGCCAAACTGGCAGCGACAATGAAAACGTTATATCTGCTAATAACTTGTCTGATAAAGACTTTGATGATAAATTCCTTGGTAATGATGCTGATTTCAAGGCATTGTTTAATTAAGTCGCGTGGACTTTAAGCACTTTCCCCGTACCGGAAGGGGTAATTCCGGGTTTCGCATATCAGTTGCGTAATACTGTTTGGGTATATTGCCACCAATAACGGCATAAACTTAATGAAGGTATTTAACAATGGCTACTACAAGTTACGGCGTCAACGATGCCGAAGCAGTAAAGCTATGGTCGCGCAAACTGTTCCGGGAAGCCCTGAACAATACGACTATGGCCGCAGATATTGGCTCTGGATCGGGTTCTATCGTTCAGTTAATGGACGACACCTCGAAAGGCGCTGGTGATCGAATTCGTACCATTTTGCGTATGCAGCTTTCAGGCGATGGTGTGCAGGGAGATAACACTCAGGAAGGTCAGGAAGAAGCCCTGATTACCTATACTGACGATGTTGTTATCGACCAGTTGCGCCATGCAGTTCGATCTAAAGGTCGAATGTCTGAGCAGCGTATTCCTTTTGGTGTGCGTGATGAAGCCCGTATCGGGTTGCAGGATTGGTGGTCTGATCGGTTTGACTACGCGATTATTAACCAGATGGTTGGTAATACCGCGCAGACCGACTCGCGCTATACCGGCAATCAAGCTGTTGTTGCTTCGGATTCGTCTCACGAATTCCGGCCTGCCAGCAAAACTACCGATGCCACTCTTTCGGCTGCTGATACGATGAGCATTACGCTTATTGATTCACTGGTTGAGAAGGCTGAAACGTTGTCTGTCCCGATTCGCCCGGTAATGGTAGGAGGTCAGCCGCATTATTGTCTGTACCTGCATCCATCACAGGTGACTGCGCTTCGGACTAGCACCGGAACTGGTCAATGGCTTGATATTCAGAAGTCTGCGATGGAAGGCGGGCGAATTGCTGAAAACCCAATCTTCACGGGTGCGCTTGGCGTTTATAACGGGGTGGTCTTGAAAAAGAACGTCCGTATGCCTCTAGGCGTTAACGGCACTGCATCCGTAGCAAACACTCGCCGAGCAGCCTTTTGTGGTGCTCAAGCGGTGTCTATCGCATTTGGTCGGGATAATAGCCCCGGTCAAATGACTTGGGTTGAAGAACTGTTTGATTTCCAGAACCAGCTTGGCGTATCTGCCGGGTCGATCTTTGGGGCTAAACGGATGATCTTCAACTCTGAGTCGTTCGGTACTATCACCCTATCCACTTACGCAACTGCGGCTTAGGAGTAAATCATGGCTACTTTTAAAAGTGATAAAGCGCAGACTGGCGCTCCTGCCAGGTACCTGCACTCTGGGGACGTTACTGAGTTTGTAACTTACACCACCTCTGCTGTTTTAAGCGCGGGTGATGTGGTTGAACTCTGTAAAGTCGATGCTGGGGCGCGGGTTGTTGCTATTCAGCTTAAAGCTACCGATACCGGGATGTTAGTTGAGGTTGGTGATGGACTTGATCCGAATCGCTACCTTGCATCAATTACGTCTGACGCAACGTTAAACATAGCCTTAGCTAATGTGGGTTATGAGTACACGGCAGCAGACACTATTGATTTAACTATCGGCACTAGCGCCACAGTCACCGAGGCTGTTGTTCAAGCCATTGTTACCGTCGCTTATGACGGCAGCTAAGGCTTGAAGCTACTAGAGCAGATATATCAAATTCACCTCAAAGGTGAACTAAACCGGGCAGAGGGGCTGTATTTAGCAGCCCCTCAGTCTGCAAAGCGTGATTTATA
>CAZYDL010000267.1:0-4862 GCA_964646305.1 uncultured Desulfobacula sp.
AAATAAAACAATTGGATAAAAAGCCAGGGGCAGAACCATAAAAGCACCAATGGCAAGCTGCCAGTCCCGATAAAAAATAACAAAAAGAAATGCAATAACGGAAAAAAAATCTCTGCAAACATTGATTATCGCATTGGAGACCATATTTTTAATAATATCAACATCATTTGTTATACGAGACATCAAAGTTCCAATTTTTTCATTATGCATAAAGGAAATTGGAAGATCTGTAATCTTTTCATATAAAGAATCTCTGAAAGTCCGAACAACTCGCTGCCCTATATATTTCATCAAATACTCAGATCCATAGGCACAAAAACCTTTTAAAAGAAAAGCAATGATTACAGCACCGGGGATTAATAATAACATATCTCTGTTTTGTTTGATGAATATATCATCCATAACAGGTTTGACAAGAAATGCCATGGCTCCGTTTGCACCGGCCACAAAGACCATGCACAATGCTGCCAGCAAAAATCTGTTTTTATAAACAAGAACAAGGGAAATAATTTTTTTACGCCGTTCTTTGGATAATATAGGGCTCTTTTTTTTCATAAACTTTGATTTATTCCGGCTTGATTTATTGTACCCTGATTTACAATATCAGGACCGATTAACAATATTTAAAGATATCAACTATATCTCAACCACAATTTAATATGCATTTATACTCAATTTTTTCAAATTTTACAATATGCTGTGCAAGCTTAGATCTCTCTTTTTTTAAAAACAGGCGAAAAATATTTTTAGATTATAAAATATATAAAATCAAACACAGGCGGTACATTCCTGGTCTAAAATAATATTTTTAATTTTAAATATCTTTGACCAATTCATCTGCTTAGTATATATTATTTAATATAAGATTATAGTATTTAACTATTTTAATTGGAGCCATCTTTAAAGGAGACATTTATGGACAATCACACTATATATTATGATACTATTATTAAGCTGACAAGTGCTATTTCACAGTGTCAAGATCCAACAAAGATAGCTCTTATAACAGCTGAGAGCGTCAAAAAAGCTTTTGCTGCAAAAGGGTGTGCAGTATTTTTGGTGGACAGAAAAACCCGTGAAATGGGGCTTGTTGCTTCACATGGCTTGAGCGCTGACTTCTTTGACAAGGGGCCAATACATTTTATGCAGGAAATAAAAGAAGCAAAAGATGCTGTGCCCATTGCCATTCATGATGTAATGGTTGATCCTCGAATCGAATACCCAGAGACCGCTAAAAAAGAAGGAATCTCTTCCCTGCTTGGAGTTCCAATTATCAGTCATGACAAAATCATTGGCGCACTGAGAATATACACAGAACAACCATGGGAGTTTTCCGTGAATGACATTGCCATGGCCCAGGCTGTTGCAATGATATGCGGAATGGCAATGGAAATGAGCTGGATGCACCAGGATCACGAATCCTTTAAAACTGATATACAGGGAAACGATACTTTTGGGTTAGGCCGGCCCCAAAACATGAACCAGTTGTTAAGGTGCATAAGAAGCCTGAAGCTCCCTGACAGCAAATAGCTATTCTAAGCTATTCAACAATTATTAGACCATATCAAATCCGGGCAGAGCTGTGTTTTTCATACTTATAAATAAATGCTAAAAGTCTTTGACGGATTCATTTAATTGAGATACTATATTCTTATATTAGAGTTCTACTCATATTTGATTGAGCTGTCTCTATTTTCTTCATACTCTCTTGTGTTCACATCTCTTTTGTAACCCTTGATTTTGTTTTACAGGCACCTTTAATTAATTTGGTGACAGATTGTTGCACAATGGACATTCTCTCAAGTTACAGCGGAAAACAGATTAACATTTTGTAACGGCCTGTCAGGTGCTATCTTATAATTATTAGGGAAGGGAGGCATCCATGGAAAATCACACCATTTATTATGACATGATTATCCGATTAACAAGTGCTATTTCTCAGTGTAAAGATCCAGAAGAGGTAGCCCTTATTACGGCGGAGAGTGTAAAAACAGCATTTAGTGCCAAGGGGTGTTCTGTTTTTCTGGTGGACAGAGGAACCCGTGAACTTGGCCTTGTGGCATCATCCGGCTTAAGTTCCAATTACCTGAACAAGGGACCGATTCATTTCATGCAGACAATAAGAGAAGCAAAAGATGCTATTCCCATTGCCATTTATGATATTATGGACGACCCTAGAATTGAATATCCAGAAGAAGCAAAAAAAGAGGGTATTGCTTCTCTGCTCGGTGTCCCCATTATCAGCCATGATAAAATCATTGGTGCACTTCGTATCTATACTGAAACACCGTGGGAATTTTCCTTTAATGATATCTCCATGGCCCAGTCAGTTGCTTTGATATGCGGCATGGCAATGGACATGTGCAGGATGTACAAAGGCTATAAAACCAGTATTGAAATCCTTAAAAATATGAGAAGGGAAGACTCCTTTGGATCACACAAGTGGACACCCCATGAAGGAGTACCCAAGAGTGTTGACGAGTCAATCTGTGACTATTAAAATCTAACTTTTAGTCAGGCTTTCAAGACAGCCTGGGAATGATTACCCCTGGGTTGTCTTGGAATCTATTGGTAAAAGCCAAGATTATTGATCCAAAATTCCATCAAGTTCATGCTTTAAAGAGCGGGTCATAAGACGGTCAACCGTTTCTTTAACAGGAGCATCTTCAAAGAGAACTTTATAGACTTCATTGCAGATAGGAAGGTCAACCCCAAGTTTTTTAGACAAATTATAAACAGATCTTGTTGTTTTTACACCCTCTGCAACCATTCGCATTTCTGAAATAATCTCATCTAATTTTTTACCTTCACCAATCTGCCAGCCCACTGTATAATTACGGCTTAAAGCTCCAGTACATGTCAGCAAAAGATCCCCTACCCCTGCAAGTCCTGCCAGGGTTAAAGGATCAGCCCCAAGCTTTGTTCCAAGGCGGTTCATCTCTGTGAGACCTCTGGTGATCAGTGCTGCCCTTGGGTTTAGACCCATTTGCATACCATCACAAATACCTGCAGCAATGGCCAGAACATTTTTCATGGCACCTCCAAGCTGGGTGCCTATTGGATCATCATTGACGTACACACGGAAGGTAGAGCATGAAAAAATTTTCTGGACATATTCAGCAGTGCTCCGGCTGATTGATGCTGCAGCCACAACAGTTGGAACTTTATTAGCAACTTCCTTTGCAAAACTTGGCCCCGAGAGAACAGCAAGATTTTCTTTGGGTAAAAAATCTATTTTTTCAGCAAGGATCTGTGTCATGGTCAGATGGGTCTTGTTTTCAATTCCTTTGGATGCTGTTACAATAATTGTTTCAGGGCTGATAAAGTCTTTCATCTTGCCTGCAACATCACGCATACAATGGGAAGGGACAACCACAAGTACAAGATCTTTTTTGCTGACAACTTTTCCAAGGTCATTGGAAGGAATAATATTTTCAGGCAATTTTATTTTAGGAAGAAAAATTTTATTTTCCCTCTCTTTTTCAATCTGTTCTTTTACTTCAGATTCAAATACCCAAAGGTCTAGAACAAACCCCTTATCTGCAAGTAATTTAGCAAGGGCTGTACCCCAGCTTCCTCCACCCACAACTCCAATCTGGATTTTATTTATATCAACCATCCTGTCCATGTAATAGATTTTCCTTTTAAAACTAACAATATAGTTATGTTATGAGATTTTTAAAAAAATATTAAATTTGTAACTTGTATTTATACACCACATCAAAATCAGGATCAAGTTCATTATAAAAGTAAACTATTTTGCTTTAATAAACAAAAAACTCGTAATTGATGCACTGTTAATGGGAATCCGAAGGCGAAATTCAGGAACAGGATTGATTTTCCACGCAGATCGGGGGGGTCAGTTTTTATTCTTGTAAGAATGCAACTATATTCTTTTCTAATACCAATTAAATCAAGAACTGTTTTGAATGCTACTGCAAAATAGTACAGTCTATTTTTCATTACACTGCAAAACAGACAGATTCTGTAAAATCAAAAAAATACTCTCGGAATTCATCTGTCTTGATTATGCTGGAAATAATCTGAGGAGGTAGAGAATGTTTCCTTTCCCATATAAAATCTAATTTTGTATCCAAATTTTATTACAACCAATTATCTTGCTGCAACCAAAAGACAAAAGAGTAATCCAGTTCATGGGAATTTGGGATATCACACCATCATCGCTCAGCACAGATTCCAGGCTTAAATATTTAGATTCATGGAGCCGGAGCCGGACATAAGCATGGTACAAAACCGATACAGTTGCAAAGAAAACTTTGTCTTGAATGCTCCCCTGGTTTGATCTGGGTTCATCCCGCTCAAATCACAACATTTCCTCACCCCTACCCATCTACCAGGTTCTCAGTCTTGAACCCATGGTCAATACCCGCCGCTCAGGGCAGATGATGAGCCTGTCCAATATCCTGAACAATGCCGTGGGAGGTGGTCAATGATTGACTATGAAACCTATGTTCAGATCAGAAACTATTTTATCCATGATCATTTAAGATACAGCCAGATAGCCAATAAACTTGGATTGGATCAGCGGACAGTGGCGATCTGGGCAAATGAAAAAAGATACCGGCCAAGAAAATCAGTACCGCGTAAAAGTAAGCTTGATCCTTTTAAAAATCATATCATTCAAATGTTGGAAAAACATCCGTACACAGCGCAACAGATTTACCAGCGCATTAAAGAAGACGGATTTAAAGGAAGAATCACTATTGTGGAGGATTATGTCCGAAAGATCCGTCCTCCCAAAACAAAAGCATATTTAAAACTTGCATTTGCACCGGGTGAATGTGCCTAGGTGGACTGGGGATCATATGGAACGGTTCGTGTAGGTTCCACCACTCGCAGAT
>CAZYDL010000268.1:0-4858 GCA_964646305.1 uncultured Desulfobacula sp.
GTATAAAATACCAGAAACATGCCTGCGATACCTGCAAGGGAAACAAGGATCAGGCCTGAAAAAAGAAAAAACCGGATCAATTTTAACAAGCTTAAAAAGAGATTCAATTTTCATCTCCCTTAAGATAAAGGTTTAGTTGCCATACAGCCCACTCCCGGCCTTTAATAAAAATAACTTTTTTGCTTCCCAGCTCTTCAAATTCAAATCCAAGTTGAATATAACCGTTTTGTGTTATATTCCAGATACCGACATTGATAATCTTTCCCTTTTGTTCCAGTAAAATTTCTGGATCTACCATGAGATCGGGCAGGATATCAGAGGGTAGTTTAAACACAGCATCAAAAAAATGATCCGCAGGGTAAATGCGCCCTGAAAAGCCCTCCATGTCAGAAAGTTCCCCTGCTACAGCTTGTTTACCTCTTTCAAGATCAAGGGTATCCTGATTTTCAAGCTCAATTTGTTTGATAACCCTATTTTCAGAATCAATAAAATAGATCTTAATACCGCCGTTAATACCTTCACAAAAAATCCTGTCCAGCATACTGCCTTTTAACAGCCATACGAGCTCGGCAGGATCAAGAATTTTTGCTGCCATGGATTTTTCAAGGGTCAGATAGAGAGTTTTAAAATGATCTTTTTCTAAGGTGACCCACTGTCCGGGCAGGATACCTGCAACAAGATTTGAAAAAGAGGATGCACCATGGACATTGGCCTGGGCATCCTCTTTTTTATTGATAATTGTATTGAGATATTCATGGGCACTGGTCGTGTGCTTTCCTGTTTCCCATATAACACCGATTTTGGGACGGGATTCGTTGGATGAAGCAAGGTAGGAACCCACAATATTCTCAAACCAGTCAAATCGTAACTCAGAAATTAAAAATATTGCAGTGATCATGAAAACTGCAATATTTAAAAAAGAAAGTGCCCTTTTCAGCCACTCAACAAAACCTAAAGGTTCATACCACTGCCTTGTCATACTGATTATAATTGCTACCTTTCTTCTATACTTGTCCGGTCAGTTTCATGGATGCGTTATATATGGTGTAAACATTTTTATGGTCTGTTAACACTCTGTGCAGAAAATCTATAAGATGTGCCACATCGTCCACATTGATAACACTGTTTACGCTTGCGTGCAAAGCAGACATATTATCATTGGTATTCAGTTGTTTGCTTATTAAAACAAGACATATTTTTCGTCTTAAAGACATATCAATAGTATTGAGCTTGTCCAGAATACGCTTTTCCCCCTTGCCTTGATCAAAGGTTTCATCGAGAATAACAAGTGGATAAATATCATATTCAAGTTTTTTCAAGGCTTCTTTACTTGTGTCAACAGCAGTAACATTAAACCCTATATTGTGAACTTCAAAATAAACCTTCTTTTGTAAATCATTGTCACCAATACAAACAAGAGCAAGGGTATTGAGTTTGCCTTCAAAGAAAAAATCAAAATTTTGATTTTCCGGTTTTATGGCTGGAATTTTAATTTGCTCTTTACATTTTGGACATTTAAAGATTGAATCCCTGTCCTTTGGAATTTTATTATCTGGAATAGTTAATTTGGTCTTACAATGATCACATGTCACATTCATAGCTCAATTCTCCTGAAGCTTGGAATTTTAATTTCCCTGGTATCCACGGTCAATTTCCAATGAATCAATATTTGTAGTGGTCTGACCACGGGCACTTTTTATGGAATCAAGACCTCGCCCGACAATATCTTTTCTTGAAGCATAGGATGTCGCTATCTCCTCACTTATCTTCCCTTCCTCATAAAGTGAAATTATATATTCATCAAAAGAAACCATATCCTGAGCCTTGCCCGTAGTAATAATATCATGGAATGTCTTACCTTCGGATTCTCCATTTAAAATGGAATCTTTCACTCTTAAATTAGTTCCCATGATTTCAAAGGCAGCCACCCTCCCGCCTTCAAGCTTTGGTAGCAACCTCTGGGCAACAATCCATCTAATTGAATCTGCAAGGCGAATCCTGATCTGTCTCTCTTCTTCGGTGGAAAACATACCAAGAACACGGTTAATGGTCTGGCCGGCATCAACAGTATGCAGTGTTGAAAGGACAAGATGGCCGGTTTCAGCTGCTGCAAGACCTATTTCCACGGTTTCCCTGTCCCGCATCTCACCCACGAGAATAACTTTTGGTGCCTGACGTAAAGCTGCTCTTAAACCACTTGCAAAGGTGTCAAAATCAGCTCCAAGCTCACGCTGGTTAAAAGTGGATTGTTTCTGGGAATGCTGATATTCAATAGGGTCTTCAAGGGTTATAACATGGACTGACTTACTTGTATTTATTTTATCAAGCAGTGCAGCAAGAGAGGTTGTTTTACCAGACCCGGTGGCTCCTGTAACAAAAATAATACCATTTCTCTCTTCTGCCATGGTGTAGAAAGCTTTGGGAAGATCCAGCTCTTTAATTGTTGGAATTTTTGTCTCCAGCTTTCTTAGAATAATGGAATATTTACCAGATCTTGAAAATATATTAACCCTGAAACGAGCCTTATCTCCAAGTTGATAGGAAAGGTCACAGGAACCTTCCCTGATAAGGGTCTCACTTAATTTCCGATTATTATTAATCAAATTAAGAGCAATGACTTCAGTCTGAAATGGAGTTAATATTTCAAAGGGCGGATCCATATTAATAGAAACCAGTTCTCCAGAACTTTCAACCTGTAGGGGCTTACCCGGTGTAAAATTCAAGTCAGAAACATCGTCATTGGATTCCAGCATTTTGGAAAGGATATGGTCAATTTGCTGTTTTTTCATGCCATCTTCCTATTAATTAAATAGATTTGATTTTAAGCTTCTGTAAAATCCACAGGGGGATTTTTCAAAAATGGTCTGAACAAGGATTTATTATTTGCTTTTCCATATGCATCATCAGCGCTTATCCAGTTTTTCTCGTACAATTGCATAATAGCATCATCCAGCAATTGCATTCCATATTGCTTTCCTGTTTGAATCATGGATGGTACCTGATGGGTTTTAGCTTCCCTTATAAGGTTTCGAACTGCCGGGGTTGCTATGAGGATTTCCATGGCAGCACACCTGCCCTTTATATCAACTCTTTTAAACAAAGTCTGGGCAATAATAGCCCTTAAGCCGTCTGACAGTGTAGATCGAATCTGTGCCTGTTCAGAGGCTGGAAACATCTCAATAATCCTGTCAACGGTTTTAGCAGCACTCGAGGTATGCAGGGTGCCAAATACAAGATGACCAGTGGATGAGGCTTCTATGGCAAGGGCAGTGGTTTCAAGATCCCTTAATTCACCAACAAGAATAATATCAGGGTCTTCACGCAAAGCCCCTCTCAATGCTGCTGCAAATGTTTCAGTATGTAATCCCACTTCCCTGTGGCTGACTATACATTTTTGACTTCTGTGTACAAACTCTATTGGGTCTTCAACTGTGATAATATGATCTCTTCTGGTTTGGTTGGCCTGGTCAACTATGGCTGCAAGAGTGGTTGATTTACCTGAGCCCGTAGGTCCTGTAACAAGAACAAGCCCCCTTGGGAGGTCAGCAAGTCTTGAAATAACAGGAGGAAGTCCAAGCTGCTCTGCTGTCAATATCTCAGAGGGAATTTCACGGAAAACTGCTGAGATACCGTTTTTTTGCATAAAATAATTTGCCCTGTATCTGGCAAGCCCGGGAATCTCATAACCAAAATCCACATCTCCGGTCTCTTCAAAGACTTTGATTTTTTCCTGGGAGGTTATTTCATACAGCAGGCTTCTTAATTTATCACTGGTTAAAATATCATATTTTATACGTTCAATATCACCATGAAGCCTTAATGCTGGCTGCTGTCCAGACGAGAGGTGTAAATCTGAAGCCCCCTGTTCATGCATGAGTTTAAAAAAAGCATCTATTTCAGCCATTTGAATCTCCTTGTCTTATTGTAGCCATTAAAGAATGCTCTCATATTTCCCCTCATTTCCTTTATCTTAATTTTTCACTGCCTGTCTCTTGTTTAGATTTGCTAACTTCTTGATCATGCACGTTGAATAAATTTTATGGTAGAATCAATTTCATCGGCAGTTTTATTTTCTTCCTTTGTCATTTCAAGCATCTTTGAATGGGATTCAATGACAGAACTGATCTGCATTTCAAGTTGAATTCTCTGACGTTTTAGCTCAATTATATCACTGTGAAGCTGGGAAAGTCTTTTTTGGGCTCTATGCAACATTTTTTGTGCCTCAACCTCTGCATTGGCTATAATCACCTGGGAAGATTTTTTTGCATTTTCCTTCATCTGATCCAGCACTTTCTGGGACTGAATCATGGCATTTTTCATGGAGCCTTCTCTTGTTCTATACCCCTGATTTTCCAAGTTAAGCCGATGATTTGTTTCTTGAAGATTATTAATGGTATTATTAAGACTATCAAGTTCTGCGGTAATGTCTTCAAGGAAATAATCCACCTCCTGCACATCAAACCCTCTGAATCTTGTTGTAAACTCTTTTTGCCTTACAACCATTGGTGTGATACCCATAATTAATACCTCTCTTTTTTTATACCTTTTTTCTCATGATCCCATTGAACGTGCCAGCCCGTGAAGAGTGTTCACAACAAAAGTCTGGAGAAAAATAATAACCAAAAAGACTACAATAGGAGACAGATCAAACCCTCCAAAATTCACCGGGAGTCTTTTTCTGATTTGATAGAACACAGGTTCTGTGGCTGTATTAATAAACCTTACAATGGGATTATAGGGATCAGGGCTTACCCAGGACAAAACAGCTCCTGCAATAACGATCCACATATAAAATGTAAGTGCATAATCCATGACAACGGCTATGGCTTCAAAAAAATTTGCAAGAATAAGCATTTAT
>CAZYDL010000269.1:0-4855 GCA_964646305.1 uncultured Desulfobacula sp.
ATTAATGGTACGGCTGTACCTACCCTCCCTTTTTATATACTCCTTGTTTTCAAGAGTTTTCAGAGTCTGGGCAACTGCAGCATGGCTGATATCAAGATCAATGGCAGCCTTTCTAAGGCTGGGTGCAACTAAATTATCTTTAATTTTTTGTTTCAGGTAATCAAAAACTTTTTGCTGATTTTGTGTTAATAGCTGTCGCATTCCATACCTTTGGACTGTTTTATATTTGAACAAATTATCATATTTTTGTTCAAATACTGTTTAATATTACTCAAACCTAATAATTTTTATTTTAAATGTCAATATAAATGTAAATGATTTGTAAAGAAGAACCTGAACAAAATAAAAATCATTTTTTAGTATGGTTAAACCATTACAATTTTTAATAGCTTTGCTGCCCTTGTATTACGGCACTTATTATACAAATTTTGGTTTTTTTTTGTGTTGACAGGGAAAAATATATGGGCTACAGGTTGCAGTAAGTGGAGCAAGTTGAAAATAGTTTGCAGGTATTATAAATTTAATGGATTAAAAAGCTGTATGTCACAATTAGAACTAAAAAATATCACTGTACGATTTGGCGGGCTTCTTGCCTTGTCTGATTTGAGTTTCACCATAGGCAACGGCAGAATAGTCGGATTAATCGGGCCAAATGGTGCAGGGAAAACTACTGTTTTCAATGTACTCACAGGTGTGTACCAGGCATCTGAAGGTGAAGTGATCTTTGATGGGGAAAAAATTCTGGGCAAAAGACCCTATGTTATTTTTGAAAAGGGAATAGCAAGAACATTCCAGAATATTCGTCTTTTTTCTGCCATGACTGCTGTGGAAAATGCCATGGTTGCAAGACACTGTAGGGCTTCCAAAGGAATTGTAGGATCAATTTTAAGGACCCCGTCCCAAAAAAGAGAAGAGGCAGAAATCAAAGAAAAGGCCATGGAAGCTCTGATTTTTATGGGAGTTGATGCATATGCCGATGATGCAGCCTCAAGTCTTCCCTATGGTCTGCAGAGAAGACTTGAAATTGCAAGGGCCATTGCCTCGGAACCCAAGATTTTGCTCTTAGATGAACCTGCTGCCGGTATGAATCCATCTGAGTCAGAAGAACTGATGCATGACATTGCGCGCATAAAAGACCTCGGGATTGATGTGCTCCTGGTGGAGCATGACATGAAAGTGGTCATGGGGGTGTGTGATCATATTGTGTGTGTTGATCATGGAGTTAAAATTGCTGAAGGAAATTCTACAGAAATTCAGAATAACCCAAAAGTGATTGAAGCATATCTTGGTCAACCTGCCAACCAATAACAGCACGGGCAAACCTGATTTTTAAGTTTAAGTCTGCCCATAATAAAATATGAAAGTTACAGATTGTTCTGGCAAAACTTTCATATAAAAATTTTTAGGAGAAAAAAATGAAAAAAAGAGTTATTTCAATTTTGGCAATGGGATTTATTATAGTTCCATTTTTGTTTGGAACAGTTGGTGCTAAAACCTTGAAAATAGGTTCCATGAGCCCTTTAACAGGCCCCTACGCATCCGATGGCACAGATATTAAAAATGGTGTTAGAACTGCTATCCAGGTATTTGAAGAAGCTGGTGGGATGCCGGGCTATGATAAAATTGAGTTTTTCCCCCAGGATACAGCCTGTGATCCCAGACAAGCTGTTGCCGCAGCCAATAAGTTGCTTAATCTTAAAGTTGTCGGCGTTGTTGGCGCCTATTGCTCTTCTTCAACAATCCCAGCATCTGAGGTACTGGATGAGGAAAGCATTCCCATGATTACACCTGCCTCTACCCATCAGGATGTTACTGACCGTGGTCTTAAATATATGTTTAGAATGTGCGGAAGAGATGATGACCAGGCTCCGGCAGCCGCCAAGTTTATCAAAGAATCTCTGGGTGCCAAAACCATTTTTCTCGTGGATGACAAAACCACCTATTCCCAGGGTCTTGCAGACGGTGTTCGCGAAGCCGCTAAAAAGCTGGGAATAAAAGTGCTGGGTCATGAGCATGTCAACCAAGGTGACAAGGATTTTTCAGCCATCTTAACCATGGCAAAACTGAAAAACGCCGATGTTTTCTACATGTCTCTCCAGGGCTTTTCTCCTGCTTCCATGATGACACTCCAGGCAAAACGTCTGGGCCTGAAATCCCAGATCGTTACCCAGGATGCCGTGTTCCAGCCTAGATTCATGGAAGTTGCAAAAAATGCAGCAGAAGGTGTTTACCTGACCTATGGATTTACAGATCCTTCTACACCGGAATACAAAGCATTTGAAGAAAAATATGTACCCCAATATGGTGCGATTGCAGCCTATGCAACCTATGCATTTGATGGTGCTACTTCTCTTTTAAAAGCTATTAAGGCCGCCGGATCTACAGATCCTGCTAAAATCAAGGCTGAGCTCATGAAACTGGATTACCAGGGTGTTGCAAAACGGATCAAGTTTGCAGCTAATGGAGACTCAGGATCTTCCTATATTGCTTTTAAAGTTGTTGACGGTAAATTTGTCCCGTATTGGGAACCTGAGAACGGTCTGATCAAGTAGTCCTGTAAGACGCGATGCGGCCGGCATTGTATCCCGGTCGCATCTTTATTGTTTACTCCAAGAAGTAAAGTAAAGAAAATTAAATAAAATGGAATATTTTATTCAGCAGTTGATAAACGGTATAACCCTTGGCGGGATGTATGCATTGATCGCTCTGGGGTATACCATGGTATACGGTGTGATCCAGCTCATCAACTTTGCCCATGGCGAATTTTTTGCCGCCGGCGGATATGTGGGCGCCATTGCCCTGGGGTATTTTTCCGGCCTTGGATACATGGAAACCCACCCGGTGATCTGTCTGACAGCCTCCTTTGCCATGGCCATGGCCTATTGCGCTTACCTGGCCGTCGGGGTTGAAAAAATAGCATATAAACCCCTGCGAAAAGAGTCCAGGCTGGCGGCTTTATTGTCTGCCCTTGGTATGTCTATTTTTCTTTCCAATGGACTGATGCTCACCCAGGGGGTTTATGATGCAGTTTATCCCAGTGAGCTCTTTCAGGGAAGATTCGATTTCGGCATGGTAACCATATCCTATCTCCAGATCATGATCGTTTCCCTGACCGCCTGCCTGCTGGTGGGCCTCAACCTGCTGGTCTTTAAAACCAAGGTGGGAATGGCCATGCGGGCCACGGCCCAGGACAAGACCATGTCAGCATTGGTGGCCATCGGCAGTAACAAGATCATCTCCCTGACCTTTGCCATTGGTGCGGGACTTGCCTGTGCCGCCGGCATCATGTATGGCCTTTACTACGGGTCTGTGCGGTATGACATGGGATTTGTTCCGGGAATCAAGGCCTTTGCAGCGGCCGTTCTGGGCGGGATCGGAAATATTACCGGTGCCATGCTGGGTGGTTTGATCATCGGAATGGTGGAAATATTCGGTGCCGGCTATATCTCGGGCGAGTACAAAGATGTATTTGCGTTCATTATTTTGATCGCAGTCCTCTATTTTAAACCAAATGGAATTATGGGCGAGAATATCGATGATACAAGAGTTTAAAAAAATTTGGAAACCATATGCTATTGGCATGTTATGGCTCTTAGGGCTTCTATGGCCGCTTCTAGGTATCCATGCTGACGGCACCCTGACCTTTCAGAAAACCATAACCGTCTGGGGTTATATTCTGGCAGGTTCTTTTGTCTGCCTCATGATATATGTACTAAAGGGCAGTGATTCCTTAAAATTTATTGCAGATCCTATATCCCGGGTTACGGGTAATATCAGGGCCACTTCAACGGCTCTTCCCACCTGGGTATGGCTTGTTGCCATTTTGGTGTTTGCATTGATCTACCCCCAGTTCGCAGGGCGGTATGGTACGGATGTGGCGATCAGTGTCCTGCTCTACATCTGCCTGGGTCTGGGCCTCAACGTAGTGGTGGGCCTGGCCGGCATGCTGGATCTGGGATATATTGCATTTTACGGTGTGGGTGCCTATACCTATGCTATTTTAAACAGCGTTTACGGCCTGGGTTTCTGGGTTTGTCTACCGCTTGCCGCTTTTTTTGCCTGTATCGCCGGCTGTATTGTGGGGTATCCAACCCTTCGCATGAGGGGAGATTACCTGGCCATTGTTACTCTGGGATTCGGGGAAATCATCCGGATCATTCTCAACAACTGGATGGAACTGACCAATGGTCCCAACGGCATTCTCGGAATCAAACCAATTGGTATTTTTTGGCCGGTATTTGAAAATGGGTTTACCTTTGAGCATTTCTGGATGAAAAAACTCCAGCTGTTTTACTATTTTGCACTGGCCCTGGCTATTGTGGCGGCCATCGCGGTTCATCGGTTGAATTTTTCACGGGTAGGCCGGGCTTGGGAATCCATCAGAGAAGACGAGACGGCAGCTGAACTCATGGGAGTTAATACCTTTATCTACAAGCTGTTGGCCTATGCCACGGGTGCGGCGTTTGCAGGCCTTGCCGGTGCATTCTTTGCTGCACGGATGAGATTTGTCAGTCCGGAAAGTTTTACCTTCCTTGAGTCTGCCATGGTATTGTGTATGGTCGTTCTGGGCGGGATGGCTTCCATTCCCGGCATTATCCTGGGTGTTATCGCTCTGATTGCTCTGCCCGAGGTGTTCCGTGAGTTTGAATCCTATCGCATGCTGATCTTTGGTGCCACTATGGTTATCATGATGCTGTTCAGACCTGAAGGTTTAATACCAGCCAAACGAATGGGTACCAGATCGGAAGAGAAGGAAGGGTAAAATAAATATGATAGTACAACCAATGCTTGAATTAAAAGATGTTCACTCTGGATATGGGTCAATTAAAGCCCTGAAAGGTATTTCACTCAAGGT
>CAZYDL010000270.1:0-4835 GCA_964646305.1 uncultured Desulfobacula sp.
GTAATTATCTGACTGTAGCATACTTTATTAAAAACAGAGGAGGGGAAATGAAGGTTCATGTTAAAATGTTTGTAAAATGTGCAATCGTTTTGTTATTGGCATTGTTAGTGTCAGGATGTTTGGGTGATACTTTTTCAAATAAACCTGAAGATGGAAAATCTGATGTGCAGCCAAAATCAAGAAAAACCACGGCAGTTTATTATGATTTTGAAGATGTGTTAATACCCATGGAATTGAAAGTGGTACAGGGCAAAACTGTTGTAATTTCTACACCCGGGTTTACTTCTGGGATTATTACATTAAAAGGCAGGGTTGAAAGACGTTCATTGTTTAATTTTTTTAACAATAATATGCAAAAGGATAATTGGAATGTCATCAGCCAGTTAAAGTCTCCTGGTACAACAATTATGGTATTTCAAAAACCTTCGAGAACTGCTGTTATTACAATTAGAGATGAACAGTTTAATACCTATGTTGAAGTAGGTGTAGCCCCAACGGTTGCAGTAGATGTCCAAGAGAAGGGCTTTACCGAATCAAGCCTCATAGAATGATTCAAGACAGAGTAATGGGTTTTGAGAATAAAAATATTCTTCTTGGAGTTACAGGCGGGATTGCTGCATATAAAGCTGTTGAGCTTTTAAGATTATTGAAAAAAGCAGGAGCCAATGTCAATGTAGTCATGACCCACAGTGCCAGAAAATTTGTGGGCAGGACTACATTTGAAGTTTTGTCAGAAAACAGGGTTTTATCAGACCTGTTTTTAGAGACTGAATCCTCTGTGGCACATATTGATCTTGCCACAAATGCCGACGCTGTTGTTATTGCTCCTGCAACTGCTAATATTATTGCAAAACTTGCCCTTGGTATTGCAGATGATGCTCTGACTACTACAATGCTTGCTGTTACAGCTCCTGTGATGATTTGTCCTTCCATGAATACTGATATGTATGAAAATATTCGGGTGCAGAGAAATCTTGATATTCTTGAAGAAGATGGATTTAATATTCTTGATCCTGATTCAGGTGTTCTGGCCTGTAAGAGTGTTGGAACAGGAAGATTGCCAGACCCCTGGTTTATTTTTGACAGGTTTGGGGCAATGCTGGTTAAAAAGGATTTAAAAAATAAAAAAATTCTTATTTCTGCCGGCCCCACTGTTGAGGCTATAGATCCTGTCAGATTTATCAGTAACCATTCATCCGGGAAAATGGGTTATGCCATTGCAAGAGCTGCTGAAAAAAGGGGAGGGCAGGTAACCATGGTTTCAGGACCCGTCAGCCTTGATCCTCCTGTTGGTGTTGAGTGCATTGATGTTGTAACCTGTGAAGAGATGGCTCAAGAGATGCTTTCACATCTTCATGGAGCTGATATTATTATAAAGGTTGCAGCAGTTGCAGATTATAGACCCATGGACACAGCCCACAGTAAAATAAAGAAAAAAGACAGTGGTAAAAATATATCCATATCATTGAAGGAAAATCCTGATATTATAAAACTCATTGGAGCAAAGAAAACAAAAGAGCAGTTCCTTGTGGGATTTGCAGCAGAAACCAATGATCTTGAAAAAAATGCATTATTGAAAATCAAGAAAAAAAATCTTGATATGATTGCTGCCAATCTTGTTGGCTCTTTAGATTCAGGATTTAAAGCAGATACAAACAAAGTTAAACTTTTTTCCAGGGATGGTTCATTTCTTGATATTCCTTTAATGGAGAAGAGCAAACTTGCCAACATCCTTTTAGATCATATCATTGAAAAAATTGGATAGAGTTTAGTATGAATAGTGATGTCCAAAAAGGGTCAGATTCTGTAAAAATTCAATTTTCCAGGGTAATTAAAGATTTTTCCCAATATCTCTCTTTTCAGAAAAATCATGGAAACAGATTGCTTACAATTTCAAAGGAATCTGAATCTTTGATGGAAAACTGGGGAGAAACAAGTCAGATACAAGAGCCTTTTTTTTTCCAGGGCAGTGAAAATGCAGATATTTTTATTATTGACAGTGGAACAGATTTTTTCAAAGGCAAAAGCGGTGAGTTGTTAGGCAAAATCCTTGCAGCCATGAACTTGACAAGTGATTCTGTATTTATCTGTAATGCAGGTAATTTAAAAATTGTTAATGAAAAAATAAAAAATATTGCTCCCAAGGTTATCATTACTCTTGGAGCAAAGGCAGGTCAATTTTTATTAAAGATAGAGCAGCCCATGGAAAAATTTCAAGGAAGATTTCATGAATATCATGGCATTAAAGTCATGCCGACCTTTCACCCATCCCTGCTTTTAAAGCATAAAGAATATAAGCGCCAGGTATGGGAAGGTATGAAACAGGTCATGGAATATACAGGCATTAGATATGGAGCCTGATGACTATATAGAACCTGGCGGCCTTCTGGTTGTTGACAGCTTTATTGATACTCTTAAAGCAGAAAAAGGATATTCTGTGCATACATGCCGGGCATATCGTTCAGATGTTCTGCATTTTATCGGTTTTCTTTTTCAGGATCAAAAAATTAAAAAGAGTGATGATCTAAAGGTTTTCCTGCAAAAGATAAAAGCCCTTGATAAAAACATGATAAGAAAATATCTTGCCATACTCGTAAGATCAGGAAAATCCAAGCGCACTGTTTCAAGAAAGCTGTCATCTCTTAAGGCATTTTTTGATTATTTGATAAAATCTGGACATACCAGAATAAATCCTGCTGATATGATACCTTTTCCAAAACTTGAGAAAACCATACCAAAGTTTATCAATATTGATGATCTGTTCTTGCTTCTTAATTCAATTAATGCAGAAACCCTGCTTGATAAAAGAAATCTTGCCATGTTTGAAACCTTCTATTCCACAGGTATGAGAGTGTCAGAAATGGAAGGCTTGAACATGGAAGATATTGACTTTAAAAAGCAAATGATTAAAGTCTTTGGGAAGGGTTCAAAGGAGAGGATTGTGCCGGTGGGTAAAAGAGCTTTAACCGCCATAAAAAATTACAGGAGGTGTTTAAAAGAAAATTTTATTCCTGTTTTTTTAAATAAGAATTTTTCACGATTAAGCTCCAGGTCCATTCGGCGGATTTTAGATAAGATAGTTAGGGATTGTGGATTGAATATGCCTGTTTCACCCCATACTTTGCGCCACTCTTTTGCTACGCATATGCTGGATGCAGGAGCAGATTTAAGGGGGATTCAAGAGATCCTGGGCCATGCAAGTTTATCCACAACTCAAATTTATACCCATGTGAGTATGGATAAACTGATGCAGGTCTATGACAAGGCACACCCAAGAAGCTGATGTCTGGTTGAAAACTCATCCATCTGCTTCGTTGCTTCAATCTTTTGCAATCCTCATGTACGAAAGTACACTCCGGTTGCAAAAGTTTTTGCGCCTCACATATGGACAATTTTGCAACCAAACACGGATTTATGTAGGGAAGCTGATAAAATAGAAAGGAAGAAAAAAAGTGAGTAAAGATGTATTCCACGGTACAACTATCCTTGCAGTAAGGCAAGGCAAAAAAGTCGTTGTAGCAGGAGATGGTCAGGTGACTCTGGGCAATATTGTTACAAAACACAAGGCAAGAAAAGTCAGGAGAATTTATAATGATAAAATCATTACAGGTTTTGCAGGAGCTACTGCCGATGCCTTGACTTTGTCGGAAAAACTTGAAGAAAAACTTGAACGATATAATGGAAGTTTAACAAGAGCCTGTGTGGAACTTGCAAGGGAGTGGAGAACAGACAAATATTTGCGCCGCCTTGAAGCCATGATGATTGCAGCAGACAAGGAGAATACTTATCTGTTATCCGGCAATGGAGATGTGATTGAACCGGATGAAGGAATAATAAGTATTGGTTCCGGCAGTACTGCTGCCCACTCCGCAGCTGTTGCCATGCTGGAAAACACTGATTTTGAGCCAAAACAGATTGTTGAAAAAGCCATGAAAATTGCGGCTGATTTGTGTATTTATACCAATCATTATATAACCATAGAAGAATTTTAAGAGATGTTTGGATAAAGCTTCACCCATCTGCTTCGTTGCTGCAAATTTTGCAATCCTCATGTACATTAGTACACTCCGGTTACAAAAGTTTTTGCGCCTCACATATGGGCAAATTTGTGAACATACGCTCCTCTACGAGCTATCCAAACATGGAATTTTGTAAATAATTTAACAAATAGAGAAAATATAGATGAAAGATTTAAAACCTGTTGAGATTGTAACCGAGTTAGACAAATATATCATTGGTCAGAAAGATGCCAAAAAATCAGTTGCCATTGCCCTTAGAAATAGGTGGAGAAGACGGCAGTTAGATAAGGATCTTCAAGAAGAGATCGCTCCCAAAAATATTATATTAATAGGACCGACCGGAGTTGGCAAGACAGAGATTGCAAGACGGCTTGCAAATTTAACTGATTCTCCTTTCTATAAAGTTGAGGCATCAAAATTTACCGAGGTTGGATATGTTGGAAGAGATGTTGAATCCATGATAAGAGATATTGTGGAATTAACTGTAAATCGCCTTAAGGCAAGACAGCAGGATGAAGTTCAGGAAAAAGCTGCAAAGATTGCAGAAGAGAGAGTTTTAGATCTTTTGCTGCCGCCCCAAAAAACCAGAGAAGCAAAATCAGATTCTGAAAATAATCAGGATAACCAGGTCCTTGAAGAAGTCAAACCTGCTATCTCAACCAGGGAAAAACTAAGGAAAATGCTTTACAACGGAAAGCTTGATTCAAGGCAGATTGACCTTGAAGTTGTTGAACAATCTTCACCCATGGTTGAGATTTTTTCCAATACTGGAATTGAGGAGATGGGCATTGATATAAAGGGTATGCTTGGAAATAT
>CAZYDL010000271.1:0-4821 GCA_964646305.1 uncultured Desulfobacula sp.
TAATAACCCACAAGATAATTCAGTTCCTGTTAAAGTCAATTGTAAGACAGAACTATTATTATATTTGTTGATGTAATCCATTTGATTATATTTATAATTTTGAATACTATGATCTAATATGTTGATATATCAAGTCAAAAACTGCTTCCCATTTATATATTATGATGTAGAAGTAATATATTTGAGGAGAAAACCACAACAAGTTTTCAATTATTTTAAACCTGTGGATGCTATATCATGCAATAAACTGACGCAGTACATAATGCAGGATACCACCATTTTTAATATAATCAATTTCAATATCTGTGTTAAGTTTTACAATAACCTGAAATTTTATATTGTTATTGCCTGTCTGGGCATTGACATTTAATATACCATTGGGCTGGATCTGGCTTACACCTGTAATGTCAAATGTTTCATCACCTTTAAGCCCTAAGTTTTCAAAAGTTTCCCCCTCTTTGAAAACAAGGGGCAGGACACCCATGCCAACAAGATTTGATCTGTGTATTCTTTCAAAGGATTCTGCAATAACAGCTTTTACTCCAAGAAGGCTGGTTCCTTTGGCTGCCCAGTCCCTTGAGGATCCTGTTCCATATTCTTTACCGCCAAAAACTATAAGATCTTGCTTTTCCTCTTGATATTTTTGTGAGACATCAAATATATATCCTTTGGTTTTTTCAGGAAATTTCAGTGTCACCCCTCCAGTATCATGAACAAGTTTATTTTTTATTCTGATATTGGCAAATGTTCCTCTCATCATGACTTCATGATTTCCCCTGCGGGATCCATAGGAATTGAACTCCTGGGGTAATACCTTATTATTAATCAGATACCTGCCTGCAGGGTAATCTTCAGGAATTGCACCTGCAGGGGAGATATGGTCTGTTGTAACAGAATCCCCAAGCACAAGAAGAGCTTTTGCATTTTCAATGTCTTTAATATCAGATATTTTTGCAGAAAAATCTTTGAAAAAAGGCGGGTTCTGAATATATGTGGAATTTTTATTAAAATTAAAGGTGGTGCCTTCTTTAGTATCCAAATCCTGCCACAGGCTGTCACCCTTAAAGATATTGGCATATTGTTTTTGAAAGAATTCTTTTTTAACACTTGCTTTAACAATGGTATTTATCTCTTCATTGTCAGGCCAGATATCATCCATGAAAATAGGAGTGCCATCTTTAGAGATACCTATGGGTTCAGATTTAAGATCGATATCAATCCGTCCAGCAATGGCATAGATGATCACAAGGATTGGGGACATTAAAAAATTGCCCTTGATATTCTGGTGGATTCTGGCTTCAAAATTTCTATTGCCTGAAAGCACAGACATGACATCAAGATTATCAGAATTGATGGATTCTTCAATAGCAGGATCAAGAGGGCCGCTGTTGCCAATACATGTCATGCATCCAAATCCGGTGTTATTAAAGCCTAATCGCTGAAGATAATCCATTAAACCGGCATTTTCCAAATAATCAACAACAATCCTTGAACCAGGAGAAAGAGAGGTCTTTACATACCATGGAATGGATAATCCTTTTTCAATGGCTTTTTTTGCAGTAATGCCTGCACCTATCATTGTGTAAGGGTTGGATGTGTTGGTACAGGATGTAATGGCTGCAATTACAATGCTTCCATTGGTAAGTACTTGCTCTTTTTTTGCAGTGTTAATGTTAACAGCTTGTTTTTTTTCAAGATTAAAAAGTTTTGTGGTTTGTTCCTTTGCCCTGGAAAGAGGTATTCTGTCCTGGGGTCTTGAAGGGCCGGAAATTGAAATTTCAATCAAAGAGAGGTCCACATCTATTGTTTTGGAAAATTTTATATCATTGTCAAAGGTATTAAAAAAACCACATGTTTTACAATATGCTTCAACAAGATCGGCTGTCTCCTCCCGGGATGTTGCCCTTAGATAATCAAGGGTAATTTCATCAACAGGAAAAAATCCCGCTGTTGCACCATATTCCGGGGACATGTTTGAAATGGTTGCCCTGTCTGTTAATGTAAGATTTTTTAATCCCTCTCCTGTATACTCCACAATTTTTTCAACCACATTTTCTTTTCTAAGAACCTGGGTCACATACAGGACTATATCCATTGATGTGATATGCTTTTTAGGTTTACCCTGCAAATTAACACCAATGATTTGGGGAAGATTCATATAATAGGGCTGCCCAAGCATGACTGCTTCTGCTTCAATGCCGCCCACACCCCAGCCAAGAACTCCAAGACAATTAATCATGGTGGTGTGGGAATCTGTTCCCACCAGGGTGTCAGGAAAAGCCATAAGCCCTTGTGAGGTCTGTTTAGTTGAAACAACCTTTGCAAGGTATTCAAGGTTTACCTGATGGCAGATTCCTGATTCAGGCGGGACAACAGAAAAATTGTCAAAGCTTTTTTGTGCCCATTTTAAAAGCTGATAACGTTCTTTGTTTCGTTCATACTCTTTTTGAGCATTTAAAAAATATGAGTTTTTTTCTCTAAAATGGTCAACCTGAATGGAGTGATCAACAACAAGATCAACTGGAACAAGAGGATTTATTTTTTTTGGATCAAGTCCTGCTTTGTCAACAGCATCTCTCATGGCGGCAAAGTCAACCACAGCAGGTACTCCAGTAAAATCCTGCATAAGAACCCTTGCAGGATAATATGCAATCAGTTGAGAGCCCTTGGAACTTTTTGCATAAAAATTTGCTGCATTGACAATATCTGACCACTTAACGATTTTTGAGTCCATATTACGTGCAAGGTTTTCTATTAATACTCTTGCTGTAAAGGGCAGTGTGGAAATTTTTACCAAACCCTTTTCTTCAAGTAAATTAATATTATGGACTATAAAATCTTTATTGCCAATGGTCAGGCTCTGTTTCAGGTTATTGTCTGATACTGAATTATTTGACATTGAATCTGCTCCTGCAAGTTTTTAGTGTTGAATAGTTTAAATATCAAGATATTATTAAAAGTAAAATATATCAAGTTACAATCAGCAGACTTAAATAAAAACATGGATTCTGCAACCATTCTTTAAAACAAAAATGGATCAGTTTTATAAAAAACTGATCCATTTTAAAAAATTCTGTTTTTCGACTATGGTCTATCTGTTTTCTTCTTCCATTTTCCTTAAATCTTTTCTTAAAATTTTACCGACATTGGATTTTGGCAGTTCCTGCTTGAACTCAACCACAGTGGGTAATTTATATGTTGCAATTTTTGTTTTACAATATTCTATGACCTCTTTATCTGTCATCTCTTCACCCTCTTTAAGGATAACAAATGCTTTTACAGCTTCACCGCGTTTTTTGTGGGGAATGCCAATACAGCATGCTTCAAGAATTTTGGGATGTTCAAAAAGAACCTCATCAATATCCCTTGGGTATACATTATAACCGCTTGAGATAATCATGTCCTTAATACGATCCACAATATAAAAATAACCATCCTCATCCATTTTAGCCACATCACCGGTGCAGAGAAAGCCATCTTCAGTTAAGGTTTTTTTTGTCTCTTCAGGCTTGTCAAGATATCCTTTCATGATCTGTGGGCCTCGCATGAGAAGTTCTCCTGCTTCACCAACTGGCATCTCCTTGGAAGAGTCCTCAAGATCAACGATTTTGCATTCTGTGTCAGGGAGAGGAAGGCCGATACTGCCTTGTTTTCTGACTCCGTTAAAAGGGTTGATATGGGTTACCGGAGTTGATTCTGTCAAGCCAAAACCTTCAACAATGATTGAGCCTGTTTTTTCCTGGAAATTATTAATTACTTCCAGGGGCAGGGGTGCACTTCCTGAAAAACAGCCCTTAATGCTTGTCAGGTCAGTATTTTCCAGGTCAGGATGATCAAGCATCCCAATATACATGGTTGGAACCAATGGAGCAAAGGTCACCTTGAATTTACTGATGGCCTCAAGCAGAGGCTCTGGCTGTGGTCTGGGAACAAGCACATTTGGCCATCCCATTTTAATGGCAAAATTCATTGAAACCGTCATACCAAATACATGAAAGATGGGCAGAGCGCCCAGCATGATTTCTTCACCTTTATTAAGGGTAGGGAACCAGGCTACAGCCTGCTGGATTTGATAGCTTATGTTTTTATGTGTCAACATGACACCCTTTGATACACCTGTTGTGCCTCCTGTATATTGATACATTGCCACATCATCAATACTTACATCAGCCTGTGTATAATCCGGGGAGTATTTTGAAATAACATCCTTAAATTTATAAAGATCAGGTGCAGGTGTTACATCGGCAGCAAGCCCTTTCTTTTTTGCTACAAGGGGAAATAAAAGACGCTTCACAAAAGGAAGATAATCACCAATTGATGTGTACACAATGGTTTTAATGCTTGTCTTTTCCCTTAGCTTGACCATACGGTTTGCAAGAAGATCAAGCGTTATCAAAAAAGTTGATTTGGAATCGTTAAACTGGTGTTCCAACTCTCTGTCTGCATACAAGGGGTTGTTGAGAACAACAATGCCGCCGATTTTAAGTATTGCGTAATATGCAACAACACACGGTATGACATTGGGAAGCAGTATGGCAACACTGTCTCCTTTTTTAATGCCAAAGCCCTTTAATGCTGCTGTAAATCTTGCAATCATTTCATTTAATTCTTTATAGGTAAGTGTAAACCCCTGGAAAATCAATGCAGGATTATCTGGAAATTTGTTTACAGATTCTTCTAGGTATTGAGGCATTAAAACATCCTCAAAATCAACAGAGTGTTTTACTCCTTTTTCATAGGAATTGAGCCATATTTTTTTTTCATATTCGTTTTGAACCGCCATTTTTATCTCCTTGGAATATTTATTAAGCTAATCAATGA
>CAZYDL010000272.1:0-617 GCA_964646305.1 uncultured Desulfobacula sp.
TTTTTTGCTCTATGGCTTTAAGGACAAGTCTATCCATGAAATTTGCCACCCATATAACCCGTATATAGTTTTTCGAGGTCAATACAAAAATTGAATATGCAAAACAGACAATCAACGCCTCAAGATAAAAGTTATAGGCAATTGTGACAGTCGGCCCAAATCCATTCATCATGCAGAGCCCAATCCCTGCAGCACGACCTCCAAAAGTGTGGGCAACAAATGCCAGACCCAATGTTTTTGCGATTTCAATGTCAATAGTTGCATAGTAACCGATTGCAATTAAAAGCAAGAAAAAAAGCATGAGACCTGCGATAAGGATCCGACCTTCAATAGTGTAAAACAATTTCTGCTTCATATGGGTTCAGATATTCTTTTTTTAGTTTAAAAAATTCAATTTTATTAGCCGAGTCTTTATAAAAAAAGTTGTTGAGAAAGTCAAGAATGACATCTTTTTGAGATATGCTTTGTTAATCTGTCACGTTCATTTTCAAAGGACAAAATTCAATCTTCCACCCATAGTCTTTAATCAAGGTCATCAGAAAGTCACTATGTGCTTTGTCTATGAATTTACCTGTCTGAAGAGCATTCATTGTACACTGAGCTTTTGTTTTATTTTT
>CAZYDL010000272.1:627-4810 GCA_964646305.1 uncultured Desulfobacula sp.
TTTAAATCGCTTACATTCTCCGTCCTTTCAGACGAATCCCATAGGGTCTCACCTGATGGCGTGATGTACAGATTGCAAATGCCGCCATTTTTTTGAATAGCCTTTGTACCTTTCGCAATTTTTCTTAGTTGATCAATCAACGTCAACTTACTACATGTATACAATATTCCATTGCTCAAAAGGACTGTTGGTCTTGAGTCAAAGTCGTAATGCAAATCATTCTTTACTTTAAGAATATTAATTTTTCCAATTCTATAAGTCTTATAATCATGTTTTGAGGTCACAAGTTGAACAATCATTGAAGTCTCGGTAATATCTATGAATGACGCTCTTATTGTTTGATTCCAATTTGCTTGTATGTGGTTTGTGCAGTCATCATTTATCAAATTATTAATGGAGCATTTCTCTTTAAGTTCAATTTCATGCTCGCCGAACCAAACTTTATCTTTCGAAAGCCATATCCCCTCAAATATAAGTTTCTTTCTTGTTCGAAAGGGATATGTAAAAGAAAGTACAGTAAAAAAAATAACCAATACTGTTATGAGGATATAAATAGCCGTTAGAACAATATTATCCTGCACCATAGGGCCAGTGCCAAATGAACCTATTACAAAAACAATTGTACTTATTATACATATAGCCGATATTATTAAACATCCTATCCTTCCGGTTATTTCAGGCTTTCCAGAAAAGATTCCGAGTCCGCTTGTAATCGTTATATTGCCAACAGCATTTTTACGTTCAGTTGAACTACTTTTAGCGTTATCCATACATTAGTCCTATTTGTGCATTATCCGGCATATATCATATTCAAATTTCTATTAATTGGTACTTACTGTCAAGTCTTTTCGATCAAGCAAAGATTCCAATTGTTATTTGTACTGATTTTAGAAAACGGATTAATTAAAATCGAGCTGCTATTATTGGTGTTAAGAGTTTTTTTAATGAAATCAGTTGCGAAAATCGAAATGGCTCAAATGGTTAGAAAAGTTCTGGATAAAGCCCTTGGCCAACAGGACTTGAAAGAGATTTAATGATCTTTGGAATAATAATCATCAAGGGAGTCAATAATGCGCTGAAAGGGGTCAAATTTCAACGCTGTTTAACACCCCATGCATTCAGAGTCAGATTTTGTAACAGTCCTATTAGCAATGTTAAAACAGGACAGAATCCTCATTTGGCACTGAAACTTGCTCAAGTTTTAAAGCAGAAGCAACCTTATGTATCCTGATATTCTTGAGCCAGTCCTTTTTATTTTCTTTTGGAAAGTCTTTTCTGAAATGTGCCCCTCTGCTTTCTGTCCTCTCAAGGGCAGACCTACAGATCATTTCAGCCACAACCAGCATGTTCCTAAATTCCAAACATTGGATCAAGTCTCTTGAAGTGAGTACTGAAGTTTGAATATCCTTTAAATGCAGTAAGGTTTTAATAGCCTTGTCAAGAGATGTTTGATCTCTTACAATACCGGCATTGAACCACATGGTCTCCTTGAGTTTTTGAATAGCCTTCTTTGGATGTTCCCCATTATCCTTGAACATGGTTTCAATAAGAACTCTTTCCTTTTGGACTGCATCATCAAAACCAGGGATGCTGTCAAGAGTCATAGCCTTATCTACTGCAGCCTTACCGACCAGGCCACCCATGGCAATCACCTCTGCCAGGGCATTTCCTCCCAGTCGATTGGCACCATGAGCCCCGGCAGTCACTTCTCCTGCAGCAAAAAGTCCAGAACAAGAAGTCTCACCATGATTGTCAACAATAACACCCCCCATGCAGAAATGGGTGGTAGGCGTGACTTGAAAGCGCTTGGTGCCTTTAAACCACTGGGGAGGGATTAGCATGGAAAGGCTGTTTGCCATATCTGGAGAAAGTCCCTCCATATCCATAACAATTGTACCCTTACTATTCGGGCCTTCCATGATTTCTTTCATGATGAGTTTGGCAAGTTGATCTCTAGTAATATCTACTGAAGTATGATAGCCATTTTTTACTAATATATCTTCATCCAAATAGTTTCTTAGGACTACGCCGTCTTGTTCGAGAAGCCGTTCATATAACAAAATACGGCTGCCGCGTTTTCCAAGGGCAGTGGGATAAAACTGAACAAATTCCATATCCTGGAGTGCTACGCCTGCTTTGTAGGCCAGTGCCTGCCCATCACCTGTGATACCAGGAGCATTGTTTGTATTTAAAAAAATATGACCGAATCCACCGGTAGCAAGTAAAACGGTTTTTGCCTGAATTACCAAAAATTTTCCATCATCTAAAATACCGGTTACACCACAGATTTTGCTATCTGGAACAATTAATGAGGTGATAAATATTTTTTCTTGGAAACGGACACCGCTTTCTATTGCCTTTTGTTTAAGGGGCAGAACCAGATCTCTACCTTTCCAGTTTTTGCCATGCAAATGGCGAGCATAACTGTGGCCGGGGATTTTTACAATTTCTGGTCTGCCATTTTCTTTAGTGCCGAATTGAACTCCCCACTCCTTTAGCAGCATGGTCTCTTTTCGAATTGCCTCGGCAAACCTCGCGACCATATCAGGATTATTTAAATACCTTCCTCCTTGTAAGGTATCTCTTCTATGAACACCACTATTGTCATTGTCATCACCCCATCCAGACGATGCAATGATGGCTTTTGAAAGATAAGTGTTGGTTGTATGCCCAATTCGGGCTTTTGATACCATTAGAACATCGGCTCCGCAGGATGCCGCAGCAATAGCTGCTCTTAATCCTGCTCCCCCGCTCCCTATGATCAATACATCGCAAGTCGTTTTTTCCTGTGCTATAAATGGCATTATCGCTCCTAATTTTTTTTTGATTTGTGGCAATCAGAGCATCGATTTTAAATGGCTGTTGTAAGTTGTAATTCGTTTTACTGATGGATGCAAGAAAAACATTCTTTCAGAATTTTCCACCGTACAGGATGCACATGAAGGAAGAATTTTCTTTTTTCCATCCGCCATGTTTTATTTTTCTACAATTTTAATTTGTATGTGAATATTGCTTTGATAAAAATAAAATTATTTTGCATATTTATCTGTTATAATTTGCTTTTATATCAATCTTGTACTATCAAACTATTTTTTAAAAAATTAAGGTATAACAAATGAAATTAGAAAATATAACATATTCAATTCCCTGGAATCTTTTTTTGATCACATTGGGCAGTATCATTATCGGCATAGGGCTTAAAGGCATTGTGATTCCACATGGGATGATCATTGGAGGCTTTACAGGCGCAGGAATTCTGATGTTTTATTACACAGACATTTTGACACCCGGAATATGGTATCTGTTATTAAATGTCCCTGTATTTATTTTAGGATGGATCTTTATCAGCAAACGTTTCTTATTGTACAGCCTCTATGGTACCATAGTTCTAACCATTGCAATTGATTTTATCCAGCTTGAAATCCCTGTTAAAGATTTTATGCTGGCAGCTCTTGCCGGGGGAACTATGATTGGTGCGGGAGCTGGTATTATATTCAGATCTCTTGGATCTGCCGGCGGTAATGATATCATTTCAGTAATGTTAAATCAGAAATTCGGAATTCGCATCGGAACATATAATTTTATTTTTAATTTTGCTTTATTTCTTTTTAGTTTCGGAATATTGAATACGGATTTAATTTTATATTCTATGGCTATGAGCTATATCACATCCCAGGTGATTGAATATTTTATGACGCTGTTTAATCAAAGGAAAATGATATTTATTATTTCCAATAACCCGAAAGAAATCTCTGATGAGATTGCCCATAGACTAAAGAGAGGAGCTACCTTTTTGAAAGGAGAAGGTGCATACTCTGGCAAGAAAAAAAATATCATATTGACTGTTGTCAATACATTCCAAATCAAACGTGTAGAAGAAATTGTATTTACCATTGACCCAGACGCATTTTTAATAACAGAAAATACATTTAATGTCCTGGGGAAAGGTTTTTCTAAACGAAAGATATATTAATTTTTATAATATTAAAAATGTTAATAAGAGCTTGTCACATCTGTTCAAGCAAGTCTCCAATAAAGATTAATAAGGTTGTGATGTATTTAATTTTTAAAGTCATGACACAATCAAATGCTGCAATAAAAGCCCAATAATTTTTATTGACCTTAACCCAATAATCCATTAAAATTATTTTAAAAAGATATATTGTTACGCTTATTTACATTA
>CAZYDL010000273.1:0-4797 GCA_964646305.1 uncultured Desulfobacula sp.
ATTGATCCGGTTTTTTCTTTTTTCAGGCCTGATCCTTGTTTCCCTTGCAGGTATTTCAGGTATGTTTCTGGTATTTTATACAGCAAAAGATCTTCCACAGCTTCCCTCTCCTTTAAGCAGGATTATTGAAAGACCTCAAACCAGAATTTATGCAGCAAATGGTCAGGTATTGACAACCATTGGAGTGAGAAAAACCATTCCTTTGAATATGGTATCCCGGGATTTTATCAATGCCATCATAGCAACAGAAGACCATCGTTTTTTTGAACACCACGGGCTGAATAAGCTTAGAACCTTAAAAGCACTCTATATAACACTTTTTAAACCAGGAAGAGTTCAGGGCGCATCCACCATAACCCAACAGCTTGCTAAAAATCTTTTTTTCAGCTTTAGGCAGACCTATAAGCGTAAGTTCAAGGAATTACTTGTGGCACTGCAGATTGAGTCTGCAAATACAAAAGAGGAGATTTTACATGCCTATGTAAACCAGATTTATTTTGGAGCAGGTGCCCAGGGTATTGAAAAAGCCTCAAGACTATTTTTTAATAAATCAGCCTTTGAATTAGAACTGTCCGAGGCAGCACTGCTTGCAGGCCTGCCAAAGTCTCCCACAAATTATAATCCCTACAAACATTTGGACAGGGCAGTCAAAAGACGTGATATTGTTCTAAGAAGAATGGCCCAGGTGGGCTTTATATCTGATCTTGAATTGCAACAGGCAATGCTGGAGCAACCAGAACTTTATCGCGAAAAAACAGACTCAAGAACCGGAAGTTATTTTCTGGATGCTTTGATAAGCCAATTGATTGAAAAATACGGCGAAGAGGTTGTGTTTCATGGTGGTATTAAAGTGTACTCCACCATTGACACAAGGCTTCAGTCCTATGCCCGCCAATCCTTAACAAAAGGGCTTGAAAGGCTTGATGCCATGATGGGTATAGACAATGAAGATGCAGAACATCCCCAGGGGGCTCTTGTGGCAATTGATGCCGGTTCCGGGGCAGTTAAAGCTTTGATTGGCGGCAGGGACTATTATAAAAGTGAATTTAACAGGGCAATAAACAGCCTCAGACAGCCGGGAAGCGGATTTAAACCCTTTCTTTATTATTCAGCATTTAAAATTTTGGGTTTGCATCCTGGAAGCATTATGACAGATAAACCTGTTATCATACCTGTCAAGGGGAATGCAGACTGGGAACCTCAAAATTTTAGTAAAATTTTTACAGGCGATATGATTTTGAAAAAAGCTTTGTTTAAATCTGTTAATACTATTGCAGCCCAGATTGTGGGAATAATTGGCCCAAATGAAGTTAACAATATTGCAAGGCGATGCGGTATTAAAAGCCCTTTAAAAGATGTCTATTCTGTGGCCCTTGGCACATCAGATGTGACACCCTTTGAACTTGCATCAGCATATACAGTTTTTGCAAATCTTGGCATATTACACGAACCTTTTTTCTTCTGGAGGGTGGAAGATGCCTTTGGCAGAATTATTTTTGAACACATTGTCCAGGAAAAAAGAGTGCTTGATCCCGCCATTACCTATCAGGTTGTGGATATGATGAAATCAGTAATTCAAAGGGGTTCCGGCCGATCTATCCAAAAACTTGGTTTTAACCGTCCTGCAGCAGGTAAAACAGGGACCACAGACCATTATAAAGATGCCTGGTTTACAGGATTTACGCCCACTCTTTGCACATCTGTATGGACAGGCTTTGACAAGCAAAAAACACTGATTGATGTTAACCATGTCGGTATTACAGGTGGCAGAAGTGCAGCACCAATCTGGGCAGAGTTCATGATGAAAGCAATGAAATCAGAACCTGAAAGAGATTTTCCAATTCCTGATAATATCAGATTGGAAAAAGTGGATACAAGAACCGGGTGCAGCCCTGTGGAAGAAAATACACTGGTTGAGGAAAATGAATCTTTTGAAGACGATAAAAGTGTTGAAGTGCTGCTGGTTCCTTTAAAGCCGGAACAAAATTTGTGTATGAAAGAGGAATCAGAAACAATGGAACAGGACATCCAATGATTTGGATATTAAGAAATATCAGTGTTCATTTATGGTTAATAACTCTGTTTGCCATACCATTGAACTTTTATATTCTGCCGGGTTTTATGGGGTATTTCCCAGGTATTAATCCATTGATGACAGCATCTGTAACACTTATATTCATAGCCGTGATAATCAGTATTGTAATGGATTTAACAGCCAGGAAAATAATATCAGGTTTAATTAAAGAGGGGCAGACATGGGAGAGATCAGGAATTTCCAATAGAGCTGAGAAAAATTATATTAAAGCCTTAAGGATTTATGATACTTTTCTTTTATGGCCATTTTATGCAAAAAAGACAGCCGGGAAAATTTCTGGAGCCATTGCAAAATTTAATTTAAATACTTCAGGTCAAAATTTGGTCGGGGAAAAACTAAATTTTAAACTCACTGCCTCGGTATATCTAAAGATGAATCCAGCAGATAAAGATATTGCACAATTATGGCTGACCAGATTGAGACAATCAAAGATTGTAACATCATTTGAACAGGATATATTATCCATGCTTGCTGAAAAATATTATGATGATAAAGTATTATCAATCTTGATATTTGATATTTTTCTTGGTTTGGAAAGAGAAGATTTCATTGCAAAAAAACTCTATAAGCATATTTTACAAGATCCTGAATTAAAAGATCGGTATAAAGCAAAAATGGAAACTTTGGTTGGTAAGGAAGAGGAAACTCTTCACCAGCAAGTATCATTTTTACTGCCCCCTAAAAAACCTGTCAGAAAACCAGTTCAGAAAAGCACAATTCAAATTGGAAAAAAGATAAAACAAATTATAGAAAAGAGTATTTTGTTCCTAAAAAGCATATTGGTTTTTATTGGTTCAATCTTAAGTTTTTTAATTTTATCCATGGGTACAATATATGTTTTTATAAAGGAACATGAAAAAACACGATTTTATTTAAAGGCAGGCTTTCTTTTAATCGTGTCAGCCGGGCTTCTGTTTTTTATGTTTAATACCATGTCCCATATTTTTAAATCCAAACCTGCTGAAAAAGAGAAGATTGAAATTACAATCCAGGTATCCAAACCTTTTACAATTCAGGTGGCAGCTTATTTAAAGCTCAAACATGCCCAAAGCTACGTTGATGTTTTAAAGGGGAAAAAGGTTGATGCCATGGTCAAAAAAGTTGATGGCGGCGGGAAGACCTGGTTTGTGGTCCGGGTTTCAGAATTCATAGACAAGCAAAGCGCAGCAGATTATGGCAAAAACCTGAAAGAACAAAAAATTATTGATGATTTTTTTGTTAATAATAAATAAATTAATTTGACACATAGAGTCTTATGTGGTTTTTTTTAAAATAGTGTTTAACTGAGAACTAAATAAAAGGAGAAAATTATGGTCATAATTTCCGATGTAACATACCCGCCTGAAAGCACCAAAGAGATTGCAAAACGATATCTTAAGGCTCCTATCCTGCCAACATTTTTAACTAAAAAAGGACCCTATATTTCGCCCAGTGTCATAGGCGGCATGCACTCCATTACCTATTATGAACTTGAAAATGACAGACTTGCAGAGGGTCTTCAAGCCATTGGTGAAAGCCTTGCCATATATTTTGGCGTGCCAGGATATAAATATGAACTCAAACCATATTTTGAACTTGAAGAGGGCCTTAGTATTCTTGGATTATAAAGGCCTGACTCAATGAAAGGTTATTTTTTTAAATTACTCAAGATTGACGTGACAAATAAAACATTTTCCAGGGAACCTGTTGATAAAGCACTATTGTCAGGTGGCATTGGGGGAAAAGGGTTTGCAACACAATTATTGCTTGATTATAATCCTGCAGGCATTGATCCTTTAGGCCCTGAAAACCATCTCATTCTTGTTCCAGGTCCTTTGGCCGGCAGTTCTTTGTATGGATCATCAAGATATGGTGTGTTTGCTAAATCTCCTTTAACTGGATTTTATGGAGAATCCTATTCCGGCGGCAGTTTTGCAGAGCCTTTAAGTAATACAGGATTTGATGCTGTCATTATTAAAGGTGCAGCAGAGAATCCTGTCTGGCTTGAAATCAGCTCTGAAAATGTTTTATTCCATGATGCCGGAGAACTTTGGGGTAAAGACACCTTTGAAACTGAAGATTACTTAAAAAAACTATGTAGTGGTGAGAAATCAGGTGTTATGGTAATAGGCCCTGCTGGAGAGAACTTGGTTCGTTTCGCAGTTATTAAAAATGATAAATACCGTGTGGCCGGCAGGACTGGAATGGGAGCAGTCCTTGGATCAAAAATGATTAAAGGGATTGTCTGTTACGGTGATAAAAAAAGAGTTTTCCACGATCCAAAAGGAATAAAGCAATATAGAAAAAAAATGCTCAAACGTCTGAAGGATGATCCTGTTGTACATGCTTATAGAACCATGGGTACACCCATGATGGTTGATATAATGAATAAAGCAGGTGCATTCCCAACAAAATATTGGAAGCATGGAAAATTTGCCAAAAAAGACAATATCAATGCAAATGCCATGGCCAAAAGATTAAATCCTAAACCCCATGCATGCAGAGACTGTTTTCTTGCCTGCGGAAAAAGTACACAGGTGCAGCATGGCAGGCATAAGGGACTTGAACTTGAAGGTCCTGAATATGAAACCATTTATTCATTTGGCGGATTATGCATGATAGATGAAATTGAAGAAATTGCTTATTTAAACCGACTTTGCGACAGCCTTGGTGTAGATACAATCTCTTGTGGTAATCTTGCGGCTTTTGCCATTGAAGCATCA
>CAZYDL010000274.1:0-4791 GCA_964646305.1 uncultured Desulfobacula sp.
TAGTACAGAAAATCTTTGATCCATTTTTTACCACCAAGGAAAAAGGTAAAGGCACAGGAATGGGATTGTCAGTTGTTCACGGCATTGTTAAAAGTATGAATGGTGCTATTCAAGTTTGCAGTGAGCCTGCCAAAGGGACAGAATTTAATATTTACTTGCCAGTGGTTAAGAGTTCTTCTGAAAAGCTAGAAATTCACCAAATGAAAGAACCAAACCAGTGTGGGATTGAACGAATTTTACTTATTGATGATGAAGACGCTGTTGTCATAATGGAAAAATTGATGTTGGAACGTTTGGGATATCACGTAACTTCACGTACCAGTAGCATTGAAGCCCTTGAAACGTTTCGTGCAAACCCAAATAAATTTGATTTGGTCATCACTGATATGGCAATGCCGAATATGCCTGGAAATAAACTTGCAGTTGAATTGAGCAATATACGTCCTGATATTCCTGTATTGCTTTGTACAGGATTCAGTGAAACCATGTCTGTAGAAAAAGCAACTTCTTTAGGTATTAAAGGTTTCCTATTAAAGCCGATTGTGATGAAGGACCTTTCTCATAAAATACGTGAAGTGCTGGATGAAAATAAAAATTGAAATTGCAGAATACTAAGGGCATTCTTCTGATTTTTAATTAAAACCTGGCTCTACATCTTGTGGTTGGAGAAAATAATACTCTGATACCAGGAATTCAATTATATGAGCCGAAACCATCGTTGTAAGCCATACTTCCAAATTAAAGTGTATAATATATAAAAATTATTTTTGGTTTTGAAGAAAAATCAGTTCCATCTCAAAAAAAGAGTTTGATTGAAGTTGTGATTAATTATCCAATGCATGGCAGATGAATAGTCATCTAAATATCAACAATACAAATTCAAACCTTGATAACACTGGTTGACCATTTCATATGTCAATTTTGGTATTGTGGAATTTACAATAATACCAGATGTAGTATGGATGGGTTCTTCAGTTTCAGAGTCGGAATTCAAATATATAGCATAACCTGAAAGCAAATTAACAGAGGTTGCTATAACCTAAATTGGAGATAAAAACCATACCTGTAATTCAATCACGACAATTCTCATAAGAAAAATTACATTACCTCAAAGGGGTAGAAGGTACCGAACCAGAGGAATGTGGCAGAAAAAGAATTACAGGTCCACCCATGCTTCTGCCTCGTTACCACAGCTGGTGCATGTGCCTGTCCCCTTGACTTTTTGAGGAGCTTTTGAGGTTATCTTTTTTTCCTCGGCTTCTTCCACTTCAACCCATTGGCATGTGATTTCCATTTCCGCTTCGTTCCCACAGTTTTCACAAGTGCAAACTTGTTTGTATTTTTTTTCAGTCATGTACATACTCCTTTGTATGGTATCTGTTTATCATTACCTTTAATGATAATACTTAAACCTTAAGTTGGCCAGCATAAATTTTCTTTGTTTTTACTTTATACATCATAATTTATATTAACCCAAACTTTCGGTAATAACTGCCCTCTCAGATTTGACTCTATTTTTACCCTGAGAATATGCTATAAGAAATAAGATTACACATAAAAACTTCAGGGAGAATAAATATGTCTTTAAAAAGCGGAAACAACCCCAATCTGACTGTCACAGAAGCACTTCGCTTGAAAAATGACCGGGAAAATACTTACAGGGGAAAAGCACTAAAGCTTTACCCCTGGATATGTGGCCATTGCGGGCGTGAATTTGAGGGGAAACGATTGCATGAATTGACTGTTCACCATAAAGACCACAATCATGACAACAATCCGCCCGATGGCAGTAACTGGGAGCTTTTGTGTATTTATTGCCACGACAATGAACACTCACGGGATCAGGTATCCGATGCCCTTGACCTTGATGTGCCGGATATTTCATCAGAAAGTGGCGGCGGGGCCAACCCGTTTGCCGGGCTCGGGGATTTATTAAAGGGGAAACTGCCTGAATAATTTCTATTTTTTCAAGTGATTGCAGCAAATGATGGTGCAATGCTCGTCTCGTAAGTTTTTGACTTTATAAATTTTTCAACATGATAATGGAGTGAAAATTAATAAATTATGACGTAGGTTGCCTCATGAAGATTATAACGCTAACATTCTGACCTGCCCTATTCTATACTTCTTCCTTCCTTAATGATTTTTCCTGGAAATGATCACTTCACAACAATCATCACCCTGATTCAAGTTTTTTGTATGCTGCACAAACACACCCATTTCTTTTCCAAATAAGCCCCTGATAAGCCCCTGATAAGCCCCTGATAGGCCTGTACAGTCACAATTCCACAATCAGCTATGCCAGCCTTGGCAATTGCCTTTTGGGTTTCACAGTCTGTAACTCGAACACTTATGGTATTCACCAATTTCAAAAAGAATTATCAAACCAGAACATAGCCATTATTTTACAGTTTTAATCTTTACCCAACACTTCACGTATTTTCTTGGAAAGATCCTTCATCAGAACAGGCTTCTTCAGAAACCCTTTTATCCCCAAAGACTTTGTCTTTTTCTTGGACATCATTTCACTGAATCCAGTGCAGAGAATTACTGGTATATCAGGACGAATTTTCATTATTTCACCTGCTAATTTATCTCCGGTCATTTTCGGCATGGTCAGGTCTGTAATTACTAGATCAAAGCTATAGGGATCTGCACAAAATGCCTCAAAAGCTTCTATGGCACTAATCCGAGATGTCACATGATAACCAAGTTTGTCCAGCATTTTGGCTATTATAGAAACGATTTCTTGTTTGTCGTCAACAAGAAGAATTTTTTCACTGCCTTTTTCAAGAGGCAAAAAAGCTTTCATTGCTTGTTTATCAACCTCGCTCTGAACCTCCGGCAGGTAAACATGGAATTCGGTCCCCTTGCCAGGCTCGCTGTAAACACTGATATGCCCTTCATGGCTTTTGACAATACCATGGATAATCGACAGTCCCAAGCCTGTTCCTTTCCCCTCTTCTTTAGTTGTGAAATAAGGATCAAATATCCGATCTGTTATGCTTTTGTCCATACCCACGCCTGTATCGGCCACAGTCAGGCAAACATATGCCCCTGGTTCCATGCTAGAATCTATTAATTCATTGATTGATAGATCAATCTTTCTAATGGTTATATTTAAACTGCCGCCTGTCTCCTCCATAGCGTGATAGGCATTTGTTGTCAGATTCATGATGATCTGATGAATTTGTGTAGGGTCTGCCATGATCAACCCACAGTCTTCTTTAATATCCAGATTGATTTCAATGGTTGCGGGAAGTGAAGATCGAATTAACTTTAAGGCTTCCTTAACAACAGCCTGTATCTTCAATGGTTTTAGCTCCTGTTCTCTTTTACGACTGAAAGTGAGTATCTGTTGGACCAGATCCCTGGCACGTTGTGCACCATTAAAAATTTCAATCAAACCCGATTTGAGGTTGCTGTCATCGGCAACTTCATCTATCAACAGTTCTGAATATCCCATAATTGGAAAAAGAATGTTGTTAAAATCATGGGCAATACCCCCGGCAAGGGTACCGATGGATTCCATTTTCTGTGCCTGGCGAAGCTGGGACTCAATTTTAAGCATTTCGGTCATATCTCTGAAAACTGTCAATTTTGAAATAGAACCATCCACGTGAATCAATGGCGAATGGGAAACATGATAAGAGCGGTTGTCTTTCGGGCTGACGATATTCAATTCAAAATACTCCTTCTTCAAAATCTTATCGTACATGCACCACGAACATTGTTCTTCCAGATCGTGCAAAGCAAAAAAACATTTTTCCCCTGTAGCATCCCGTCCAATTCTTTTAATCATAGCCTTGTTCATATACTCAACCGTATAGTTTGATGAACAGATATAGATTGGTTCTTTCATCGCGTCCATCATCGTTCGATATTTTGCTTCGCTTTCCTCAAGCTCCTTTTTCATATGATACTCTTGAGTTACATTGCGGAATACCAGGACTACACCCTGGATATTACCGCCATTCCTACGGATTGGTGCTCCACTATCGGCAATTTGAAACTCAGTCCCACCTCGGGAAATCAATACTGTGTGATTGGCAAGCTCCACAATATCACCTTTGCGCAGGACTTTTTTGTGAGGATTTTCAACTGATTCCCTGGTTGTTACGTTAACAATATGAAATACTTCAGAGAGCGGTTTTCCCAAAGCCTCAGACTCTATCCAGCCGGTTAACTTTTCAGCCACAGGGTTCATGCCGGCCACATGACCTTTGATATCTGTGGCGATTACAGCATCCCCAATACTGTTTAATGTGGCGGATAACTTTTGTTCGCTCTCGTGCAGAGCGATCACTGCTTGATTACGCTCTGCAATACGGTGTCTCAATCCTCGAAACCCGGAATAAATAATTCCAACCCCGAATAACCATATGAGAATGTAGCTTATTATCAATTGGCGAATTCCTCTGCCCTCCTGACTTAGATACGATGACATGGGAACCGAAATACTAACCCCACCACGAACATCACCAACCTTATACCCCTGAAAACCATGGCATTTTAAGCATCCCTTTTTTGTCATCATTGGTTGGATCAAACGCAGATAAGGTTCGCCTTTTATATCGACAAATTCAAACACTTCTTCCACTCCGCTTTCAAATGCTTTAAGAGCTGATTTTTCCCATTCATCCGGTGTATTTTGAGTCCTGAAAGGCTTAAGACTGATGATACGTCCTTTAACACCGTATAATTTTGTGAATTCATCCATCACTTGTCTGAGCATATAAGCAGGGTTCATCAGGGTTAGTTTCTTGCCGGAGGTTGTTATAATATCACGTT
>CAZYDL010000275.1:0-4771 GCA_964646305.1 uncultured Desulfobacula sp.
TAATGATCAAGTGTTATAAACCTAAATCAAGTATTAAAAAAATTAAATTTTAAAATGAGATTATATAAAAATGGGTAAATGTATCAACCATCCTGATCGAGAAACATGCTATAAGTGCATGAAACACAATTATTTTCTTTGTGAGGATTGCCTGGAATGCCTAGATCCTGATATATATTGTAAATTCAGAACTTCATGTCCAATCCACTTTATATCAAAAAAAGGCTTTGATGCTTCTGATGTAATAGAACAAAATAAAAAATCTGAAAAAGAATGCATTGTTGCATTCAAACCTGATAAGACAACTATTTCTGTTGCTACTGGAACGAATTTGCTGGATGCTGCCCAGAAAGCAGATCTATATATTAATGCATCATGCAATGGTAAGGGTTCATGCGGTAAATGCAAACTTATCATAGAATCAGGTAATGTTAAAACTCTTCAAACTTCACTTTTAAGTACTAAAGAGATAGAAAAAGGCTATGTTCTTGCCTGTCAGGCAAGCATATGTGAGGATATTGTTGTAAAAATTCCAGATGAGACCATTGAAAAAAAATTAAAAGCCGCTGGAATGGGCAAAGCTGCTACAAAAAAACTTATTGGCCTTGTGAAAAAAATTGAGCCCATTGTAGAAAAAGTTGAATTACAGCTTGATTTACCAACCATGGAAGATACAGTAAGTGATCTTGACAGATTAAAAAGAGCCCTTAAAAAACAAGGGTTTGATATTTCTAAAATGAGTACAAATATCAGAGTTATGCGCCAGTTAACCGAGGCAGTAAGAGATGAGAACTTTAAGGTTGTCGCATCAATTTTATGGAAAAAATGTTCTTCAGAAATAGTTGCTGTAAACCCATTTAATGAATCAAAAAAATCCCTTGGTCTTGCAGTTGATCTTGGAACTACATCTATTGTTGTCTATGTCGTTGATATGGAGAGTGGTGATATTTTAAGTGCTGCATCAGGCCACAACAGACAGGCTTCATGTGGTGATGATGTTATAAACCGTATTGTATGCTCAGAAAAAGATGGTGTGAAAAAATTAAAAAAAATGGCCATGTCCACCATTAATAACCTTAGTAAACGTGCTCTTGCGTCTATCAATCTTGATTATAAGCAGGTTGAAAATATTGTTGTTTCTGGCAATACTACCATGATTCACCTGTTGCTGGGAATTAAAGCAAAATATATCAGAAGAGAGCCATATATACCTACTGTTTCTGAATTTCCCATAATAAAAGCTGGTGAAATAGGTTTGAAAGCTGCATATTATGCAGGTGTTTTTATCATGCCTGGACCTGCAAGTTATGTGGGTGGCGATATTGTTTCAGGGGTTTTATATACCGGATTCAATCATAGTGAAGATACTACTCTTTTTATAGATATTGGTACAAATGGCGAGATTGTTCTTGGCAATGATGAATTCTTAATGACTGCTGCCTGTTCTGCAGGCCCTGCCTTTGAAGGTGGTGGAATCAGATGGGGTATGAGAGCGGAAGATGGAGCAATTGAAAAAATTACTCTTGATCCTGAAACCTTTGAACCAGAATATCAAGTAATTGGCAATTCAAAGCCAAGGGGTATCTGCGGCTCAGGAATGATAGATTTGTTATCTGAAATGCTTTTAAAGAAAGTCATTGGTCAGGATGGTAAATTTAAAATTGAGACAGATCACCCAAGGCTTACAATATTTAATGATGAACCCGCGTTTATTATTGAAGATGCAATAAATATTGATTCAGATGAAGATATTATTTTCACCCAGTCAGATATAAAAAGCCTGGTTTTAAGTAAAGCTGCTGTATATGCAGGGTTCAGCATCCTTGTGGAACAGGTTGGAATGGATTTTTCTTCCATCAGTAAAATGATTATAACTGGCGGATTTGGACAATTTCTTGATATTGAAAAAGCTATCACAATAGGATTGCTTCCAGATATTGACAGGAATAAATTTAAATATATGGGAAATTCTTCCATAGCAGGAGCTTATATGGCACTTCTTTCCAATACCTATCGCCAGCAGGCAATATCTATTTCAAATGCCATGACCTATATTGATTTTTCAAGTAACAACGCATTTATGGAAGAATTCACAAGAGCTCAGTTCCTGCCTCATACCGACGCAAATCTGTTCCCAAATGTAATAAAAAATATAATTTAAAAACAAATAAGGAGTTCATTTAATGATAAAATTATTATCAAAAATTCAGAAAAACCTTGTATATGCAATACCAATTTCCATGTTCTTTGGATTAATTTTTGGATATCTGTTTGATGCCGGCCCTTTAAAACAATTTATCATTCCTGTAACATTTGTCATGGTATATCCCATGATGGTAACTTTGAATGTGAAAACCATATTTAAAGGTCAGGATTACAAACTTCAAATCGTAACCCAGATTATCAATTTTATATTTGTTCCTCTTCTTGTATTTTTTATTGGAAAAATATTTCTATCAGGCCAGGACCCAAAATTTGGTCTTTGGGCAGTTGGCCTTTTTTTAATAGGTGTTTTGCCAACTTCAGGAATGACTATTTCCTGGACAGGATTTGCAAAGGGAAATAAGGAAGCTGCCATTAAAATGGTTATCTTCGGGCTTGTAATTGGATCTCTTGCCGCCCCTATTTTTACTAAAGTATTTATGGGTGCAACCATAGAAGTAAACATGCTTCATATGTTTAAACAGATTGCCATATTTGTATTTGTTCCCCTATTTATCGGTCTTTTCACTCAATATGCATGTATAAAAAAATATGGGAATACAACATGGAACCAGAAAATCAAACCTAATTTTCCTCCATTTTCAGCACTTGGTGTAGTCATGATTGCTTTTCTTGCAATGTCTTTAAAAGCAAAACATATTATTGCCAATCCTGGTGATATCATTAGTATCCTGATTCCACTTATTGTGTTTTATCTCATTTCCTATGTTTTATTAACCATAGTCGGCAAACTTTTCTTTTCACGAGAAGATGCTATTGCCATGGTTTTTGGTGTTGTTATGAGGGATTTATCAATTGCGCTTGCCATTGCAATGACAGCTTTTGGCAAAGAAGGAATGACCATTGCTCTTTTAATTGCACTTGCCTACATAATTCAGATTCAGTCTGCAGCGTGGTATGTAAAATTTGTTGATGTCATGTTTGGTAAAACAAAAACCCAAAAAGTGCCTGATCCTGAAAAAAGTGAAAAACCAGCAATTCTTGACTTTGAAAAAGATACATCAATGGTCATTGATGTAAAAAAGATCCTGTTTGCCACAGATTTATCTGAAACAGCCAGGCATGCTGTAAAATATGCATGCAGCATTGGGAACAAATATGATGCGCAGGTTCATGCAGTCCACATTGTCCCTGATGTATTGGATGAATACTCTTCAGGAACAGGAATTGATTTGTCAGGCATAATAGATAAAACAAAAAAGAGTGAATTGAATCAAAAAAATATTGAAGCAGCAACAACAGCTATCCATGAAAGAATGAAAATCACTTCACAAAAAGTTCTTGAAGAGATACCCCACTGCCCGCTTTCTGAAGAACGTATAATTGTACAGGCTGGTGATCCAGTTGATGAGATCGTCAAAATTGCCCGGGAACAAAATTTTGATCTAATCATTATGGGTACACATGGACATGGTGAGTTGGAGGAATTAATGGTGGGAAGCACTGCCAGCGGTGTTATCCTTAAATCAAAAGTGCCTGTTCTAGTAGCAAGACCATCTTAAATAGCGTTTAAGGGTGTTTTCGAAACCCCTGTTCTAAAATAAGAGATGTTCTGATATAAAAAAGGAGTTGAATAATATAATATTCAACTCCTTTTTTGTTTGTATTATAACTCAGTGACTATTTTTTTCAGAGCCAAAAAATCATCTTGGTTGGGATGACCGACAGCACCATCAGCATCATCAATCCATACTGGAGGTTGAGGTTTCTGTTTAACTTTTTCAAGCACCTTAGGATTAACTTCTCCCTGACAGGTAAACAAGCCTGTAATTTCGGCATTATCTGTAAGCCCGATTGCATTATTAACAGCATTTTGGACATGGTCAGATCCTTTTTTTGCACCATGAGTTGCAAAAAGAAAAACTTTGTCATCTTTCCCAAGTTTTTTAAGAAATTCAGCAGATTTTGGATCAGGTTTCCCTGCCATAAGCCAGAACCCAACAGCAATCAAATCATATTCTTTAGCTGAAGGAGCCTCTTCAAGTGGAAAAATATCCTTTTTTCCATCTAAATTTTTATAAATAACATCTGCAAGCTTTTTTGTGTTCTCAGTCTGACTTGAATAAACAACTAATGATTTCATTTTTTCTCCTTAATTATATTTTTTTTACCAATTGGTTTGCTGCTGTAAGCAAAGGATCCCATACAGGCCCAAAAGGTGGTGCATAGGCAAGATCAGTTCCGGCAAAATCTGTAACCGCCATTTTACTGTCCAGAGCCACAGCAATTGAATTAATTCTATGGGCAACACCATATTGTCCTACCATCTGTGTTCCAAGCAGGCGACCAGTTTTTTTATCTGCCACCATGCTGATATGGATCAAAGAAGATCCTGGTTGTCCATGTGCTTTGGATCTTGTTTGAACATAATTTTCCACAGCTTCAAAATCTGAATCTAAAGCTTCCTGTAAATTAAGCCCGGAGCGTGCAACTTCCAGGGAAAATACTTTAAAGACCGAAGTTCCTGCAACACCTTTAAGGCTGGTTTCAATGCCACAGATATTATCAGCGACTGCCCACCCTGCCCTGTTTGCTCTCAAAGCAAGGG
>CAZYDL010000276.1:0-4747 GCA_964646305.1 uncultured Desulfobacula sp.
CCCGCACAGACCCGGACGTGCGGTTTTCCCGCATCCGGTTCCTCGGTTGTACTCGGTTCCGCGTAGCAGAGATGACTTAAATTCATTAGAGTTGGACATGTCAACTATGTCAGGTTGTTTTTAAAGTGTTTTAAACAGTCTAAAACAGGATTTAAAAACAAGACAAAATACACACAATTACAAGAATTACACTCATTTTGTTACACATTAAGTCTTTGTAATCATAAGCATCTCATAAATAAAAATATCCGAACCCGAATCCCACGAGTTTTCAGCTCTCTTTATGCAGTATTAAAAAAGAGGAGAAGCCTGGTGCTATTTTTTTATGGACAATTTCAAATAACTTTGATATAAGTCTCTTTTGTTTTATTTGCGCCCGTAGCTCAGCTGGATAGAGCAACGGACTTCTAATCCGTAGGCCACAGGTTCGAATCCTGTCGGGCGTACCATTAAATTAATGGTAAAAACATAGTAAGATCAAGGCTCTTGGATCGTTAATATTTCTCATTTTATGGTTGAGTGATTAAATACTTTTGGGGAAAATAATGCTCAGACCTGGTAATTTTAATAAAGCTATGGCTTGTCATGACTGCGGGCAAGTGCTTGTTCTTCCAAAAATGCCGGATAAAACAATTGCCCGCTGTTTTCGCTGCAATGCCAAACTCTTTTGCAAGAATCCTGATTCAATAGACAAAACCCTGGCTCTGGCATTTACAGCTCTTATCCTTTTTTTTATTGCAAATATCTATCCATTCCTTGCCATGCGTATTCAGGGATTTGTGCAAGAGACCAACCTGATTACTGGTATTGCAACATTGTATAATCAGGGAATACCCGGGGTTGCTTTGGTGGTTTTGATGACAACTTTGGTTATACCGCTGTTCCAAATAGCAGGATTGATTTATATTTGTCTTCCCATGAAATTGGGTTATCTTCCCTGGAAAACCGCCCAGGTGTTTCGTCTCATCTGTAATATGCAGCCATGGGGAATGATAGAAATCTATATGCTTGGTATTTTGATTTCCATGGTTAAGCTGGCTAAAATGGCCACTATCATACCTGGATTTGCCTCAATTGCATTTATGATTTTAATTTGTATTTTAGCTGCCATTTTTTCAGGCCTTAATCCTGAAGATATCTGGAAACGAATTCCTGTTAAAAAAGACCATGACATTATAAATAATCGTAAAGATTCTATAAAAGAGACAAGAGATTCCATTCCCATAGGGTGCCATAGTTGTTCTCTATTATGCAGGATTCCGATTCAAGATGGTCATTATAATTGTCCGCGCTGTCAGGCATCTCTTCACATTCGTAAAACCAATAGTATTCATCGGACATGGGCTCTGCTTATTGCTGCGGGTATTTTATATTTTCCTGCTAATATTTTTCCTGTTACTTTGACAGGCGCACTTGGTCATGAACAGGCAGACACTATTTTGAGCGGTGTGATTTATTTTCTTTTTTCAGGCTCATGGCATATTGCATTAATAATTTTTTTTGCCAGTATAATTGTCCCTGTGATGAAATTAATAATTCTGGCTTATCTTTTAATCTCAGTTCAAAAAAAAGTAACCTGGAAACCAGAAGACCGCACTCGTCTCTATCGTATCACCGAAGCTTTTGGCAGATGGTCCATGGTTGATATATATGTTGTAACCATACTGGTATCCCTGGTTCAATTAGGGCCTTTGGCCAATATTACAGCCGGTCCGGGTGCAGTCTATTTTGCTGGAGTAGTTGTTATTACCATGTTTGCGGCAAGAAGTTTTGATCCGCGCTTGATTTGGGATGCTATGGAGGAATCCAATGAATAAAATTGAAGAACAGAAGATGAAATCAACTGCACTGCCACATGCCATAATCCAAAAGAAAACAGGAATATCCATTGTCTGGCTTATACCGCTTGTGGCCGTTATTATTGCAGCAGGACTTGTTTATAAAGCTTTGGTAGAAAAAGGCCCTTTAATTACAATCTCTTTCAAGTCAGCAGACGGTCTTGAAGCGGGTAAAACTAAAGTTAAATATAAAGATGTTGTAATTGGTGAGATCGAAGGAATTAAGGTCAGCCCTGATTTAAAAGGTGTCTTGGTAACTGCGAAATTAGTTAAAGAGGCAGGACGTTATCTGTCTGACACAACAAAATTCTGGGTTGTACGTGCCAGGTTTGCAGGTGGTAATATCAGCGGTCTTGGGACACTTTTTTCAGGCAGTTATATTGCAATAGATCCAGGAGGGGAAGGTAAATCAAAAAACAATTTTAAGGGACTGGAGAAACCACCTATTATTACCTCAGATCTGCCTGGAAGTTATTTTCAGCTTAAAGCTGCCCAATTGGGATCGCTTGAATATGGTTCTCCAATATATTTTAAAGGAATTAAGGTTGGTCAGGTGGCGGGATATCAGTTTTCAGGACAGAAAAAAGATCTGGATATTAAGATTTTTATTGATTCTCCATATGATCAAAATATCTTTCAAACCACGCGCTTCTGGTTTGCAAGCGGTTTGGATATTGTTCTTGATACAAAAGGTGTACGAATTGAGACCCAGTCATTTGTTTCCATGCTGATTGGAGGCCTTGCCTTTGGTAATCCAGAGCAGCAAAAGCAGGGCTCACTTGCCAGGGAGGGATATATTTTTCCTCTTTATGACTCTTCCGATGATGCAATGGCAATGAGATATGCCCATAAAGAGTATTATCTGTTAAAATTTAATAATTCTGTGCGTGGCCTTTCAATTGGTGCACCAGTGGAATTCAGAGGGTTTCCCATTGGCCGGGTTGTCAATATCGGACTTGAAGCTGATTGGGATAATAATCTAATAAAGATTCCTGTTAAGATTGAGGTTGAACCCGAGCGAATCAAACAATTGCTCAAAAATAATAAAGAGCCTGGTAATGCCCTTGAAATGATGGTGAAAAAGGGAATGCGTGCCCAGCTGAAAACCGGAAATCTCATTACAGGCAGTATGTATGTGGCAATAGATTTTTTTAAAGCCATTTCTCCAGCTTCAATAGTGAAACATGATGGTATTATTGAGATCCCAACCATCCCGGCGGCTCTTGATGAATGGACCAGCAATCTGACCTCTATTCTAGATAAACTTTCAAAAATACCCCTGGAAGAAATCGGATCGGCAGCTTTAGAAACCATTCACAGCCTGGATAAAACCAGCAGGACTTTTGAAAAAGCAGGGGAGGGGATTAGCGAATTTGTCTCTTCTGAGGCTTTAAAAAAGGCTGTAAATTCTCTTAATATGAGTCTTGGTCAAATACAGCGTCTGACATATGAGCTGGAACAAAACCTGCCGTCTGCTGTAAACTCAGTGTCGCAAAAAACCATTGCTGTACTTGATGGCATTGAAGAACTCACAGCTTTAGATTCAGCTATTGTGTTTGACTTAAAGCAGACACTAAAAGAATTATCCAGGTCTGCTCAAGCCATAGGCAGATTAGCAGATTATTTGGAGCAGCATCCAGAGTCCATTATTCAGGGAAAAGCAAAGGAGTAATAATGATTAAGCGATATTTGCAAATAATAGGTTTGTTTGGAATTAATAATTTTTCCAGCAAGCTGCTGAGCACAATATGCATTATTTTATTGTCAGGTTTTTTCTTGGGATGTATTGGTGGTACATCGCCCAAATCACTCTATTATGTCTTTAGTTCCTCCCAGAAACTTTCAGCAGTACACTCTTTTACAAATGATTATAGTCTTGGCGTGGGACCCATTAAAATACCAGAATTTTTAGAACGCCCCCAGATTGTAACACGCCAGCAACAAAATTTATTGCAAATCAATGAATTCCACCGCTGGGGAGATTCCCTTGAAGCGCAGATAACCAATGTCCTGGTGGAAAATCTTTCAACACTGTTAAATACACCCAGGGTAATAACCTATCCCTGGATAAGGCCCTTTTCGCCAGACTACCAGCTCTATATTGATTTCAGGCGTTTTGATGGAAATCCAGAAGATTCTGTTATTATGGATGCAATCTGGCGTGTTGTTGATACAAAAAATAATAAAGCGCTGTTGACAAGACACATATCGCAAATAGTACCAACTCATGGTAAAGGATATAAGCCCTATGTAATTGCCCTTAATGCTGCATTGGAAAAGCTTAGCCAGGAAATCGCAAACAGTTTATTATTGATTAAGATCCAGACGAACTAATTGCCATGTGTGGCAAATCTGCTTATCCAGCACACAACAAGGTATGAAAGAATCAAGGTAGTTATATGTTCTTTCATCTAAGTAATTATTCATGTTCCTGGTTGATTCAAAAAAAATATGTACAAATAATATCATGGTTGCTATACTGATATTTCATTAATTCAAATAAGATAATACACTCAGTTTTATAAAGGGGCGACCCAGAAATAATGAATCCGCGAACAAGAGCTCTGATCACTGTTGGAGTAATCATTACCATACTTACTCTGTTTTTTCTCTCTATTTTTATTCAGCATCAAAAACTTGATCTGTCAAAGAGTATCACAATGCAGATGAGCAGTCAGAAACGATTCATGGAATTAATGATTTCCCAGGTTGCAACAAGCTATCAATCTAGAGTTAAAAGCCTTGTCAAAAACAGATCACAGATAATACACAGTTTTTCAAAAAAAGACCGTGCAATGCTTCTTGAACAGACACTCCCTGTTTTTAAACTTTTGAAAAAAGAAAATCCTTATTTCAAGACAATTTATTTTATAAATGCAGATAATACTGCTTTTTTAAGGGTACATAAC
>CAZYDL010000277.1:0-4742 GCA_964646305.1 uncultured Desulfobacula sp.
ACCCGCGACTTCGACCTTGGCAAGGTCGCACTCTACCACTGAGTTACTCCCGCTCAACAAACAAAGAAGATTTATATACGTGAATGCTTAATTTGTCAATATTAAATTGCCAATTCTTTTAATTCAAAGGGAAAAAAACTTCCTGGCCTTAATAAAATAATCAAGACCTGACCATATGGTAAAGATTAATGCCCCATAAAGAAAAAACAAACCAATACCACTGAAATCAATTCCCAGATAACCATAATGTATGGTCAAGGGAATAATTGCTGCAATCTGAAAACCTGTTTTATATTTTCCAAGCCAGGAAGCTGCAACATCCTGATCATTTTCAATTAAAACACATCTTAAACCTGTAACAGCAAGCTCTCTTCCAATGATAACACAGGCAATCCATGCCTGCATAAAATCAAGGGACACCAGCATTATCAATGATGAAGAAACCAGAAGTTTATCGGCAAGAGGGTCAAGAACCTTACCAAACTCAGTTGTCATTCCCAGTGTTCTTGCAAGATATCCATCAAGATAATCAGTAATGGAAGCAATGGCAAAAAGTCCTGCTGCAATAAAAGTGGTGATCTTTGTTTCATACATCAAGAGCACAACAATTACAGGAACTACTGCCACTCTGGACAATGTCATGAAATTGGGAGTTAAAACAAATTTTTTGACTTTATCAAACCTGGTCATTTCCAATTATCCGTTCTTTTTATTCCAGTCTGCCATAAATGCTTCAATCCCTTTATCTGTCATGTGATGGGATGCAAGTTTCTGCAACACACCATATGGGATTGTGGCGACATCAGCCCCGAGCAGAGCAGAATCCAGGACATGGAGAGGACTTCTTACGCTGGCCACAATGATCTGGGTGTCAAAATCATAGTTTGCATATATTTGAGCAATCTCTTCAATTAATCCCATGCCTTCCTGTGCAAGGTCATCAAGCCTGCCCACAAACGGACTTACAAATGTAGCGCCTGCTTTTGCAGCCATTAATGCCTGAAGGGCTGAAAAAACCAATGTTACATTTGTTTTAATTCCTTTGTCAGAAAGAGTTTTAACAGCTTTTAATCCTTCAATAGTCATGGGAATTTTCACGGTAATATTATCTGCTATTTTTGCAAGTTCCAGAGCTTCTTCAACCATGCCATCATATTCCAGGCTGATAACTTCTGCACTTACAGGGCCTTGTACAATTTTGCAGATATCTGTGATAATCTGTTTAAATTCACCATCTTCCCTTGCAATTAAAGATGGATTTGTTGTTACGCCGTCAACCATGCCCATATTATTTGCATTTTTAATCTCATCAATATTGGCAGTGTCTATAAAAAACTTCAATTTAAGCCTCCTTGTCCAGAAGAATGACCTTCTGGGTTTCTGTTTTTTCTATCTTTTTTAATAATTCATCTGATCTCAGCTTTAAGACCGGATGCATTTCATGAGCTCCTATATCACAAATTGGCGTTAATACAAAACACCTTTCATGCATTCTTGGATGTGGAATTTCAAGCAGATCTGTTTTTAAAATCAAATTTTCATAATAAATAATATCAAGATCAATGATTCTTGGCCCAAATCTAAAAGCTTTTCCATTTTTGTCTAAATTTTTTTCCAGGTTTTTTATGGCAGCAAGCAGTTGCTCCGGCTTTAATTTTGTCTCTATTTTTAAGGCGGCATTTACAAACCAATCCTGATCTAAATAATTTTGCGGCTGGGTTTTATAAAAAGAGGAGACTGCAACCACATCAATTTTATCATGCCTGTCCAAAAGGCTTATGGCATCATCAAGGTTTTTTTTCTTGTCTCCAACATTTGACCCGATACTTAAGTAAGCTGTAAACATCTCAAATCTCACCTATCACTAATTCTCAATCTGTAAAGTGTTTGAGTACTCACTTTTTGTATTATCTTCCCCTGCAGCCTGGATTCTAAAATAATATTTAAACCCTTTTTGCAACTTAAAGACAAATTCCATGGCAGGCATGGAAACAGATCCAATTTTATTAAATTTAAAAGGACATCCTGCACACTCTTTATATCTCTTTTTTGCCATGTGGATATCAAATCCTTCCGGCTTGATTACAGCTGTCTCTTTATCAATCTCATGTTTCCAGGAAAGGTTCATTGTATCATCATTCAGGGTATGTTTTAAATCAAAAGGAGCTGCTATCACCCATCCTTTTATTTCAGGAGGCAGCGGTGGTCCTTTTTTACCGCATCCTGAAAAAAGAAAAAAAAGATTAATGGACAATGCCAGTAAGGCCAGTAATAATATTTTTTTATAGTTCATTTAAGACCCAGCTCCTTCATGGCTTTTAGCACTGCCTGTTTAACATTATCAAAGCCAGTTCCTCCATAAGAAACCCGTCTTGAAATCATTTTTTCAATGGTAAGAAATTCATAAACATCCTGGTCTATTAAATCACTTAATTTTTGAAACTCTTCAATGCTCAAATCATGAAGCTCTTTTCCACGCTTTAAGGCAAAGGCAACTGCCTGACCTGCAATGGTGTGAGCCTGCCTGAAAGCCAAACCTTTTGACACAAGGTAGTCAGCAAGATCTGTTGCATTTAAAAAACCTGTTGAGCAGGCTTCATACATTCTCTTTTTATGAACCTTTATATTTTCAAACATCCTTGTATAAACTTCAGTGCAGATTTTAAGGGTATCAACCGTATCAAACAGGGGTTCCTTGTCTTCCTGCATATCTTTATTATATGCAAGGGGTAAAGATTTCATCAAGGTTAGAATAGATACAAGATTGCCCACAACTCTGCCGGTTTTACCCCTGACAAGCTCTGCCACATCAGGGTTCTTTTTTTGGGGCATAATACTTGAGCCGGTGGTAAAAGCATCTGAAATCGTGATAAAGGAAAATTCCGAAGACGACCATAAAATCAGCTCTTCACAAAGCCTTGAAAAATGAATCATGGCAATGGAGGCATGGGAGATAAATTCCATTACAAAATCCCTGTCTGAGACAGAATCAATGCTATTGTCTGAAACTCTGGAAAATGCAAGGACCTCTTTTGTAAATTCACGGTCTAAAGGATAAGTTGTACCGGCTAAGGCAGCAGCACCCAAGGGCATTACATCAATCCTTTTAAAGCATTCCTTAAATCTTTGAATATCCCGTTTAAACATCTCATAATATGCCATAAGATGGTGGGAAAACAATACTGGCTGGGCTCTTTGAAGATGGGTGTATCCGGGCATTATTATATCGAGGTGGGTGTCTGCCATTTTAACAAGAGATTTTTGGAATCCATATAAAAGGTCTATTACAATCTTTGTCTCTTTTTTCAGATAAATCCTGACATCCAGAGCTACCTGGTCATTCCGGCTTCTTCCAGTATGCAGTTTCTTTGCAAGGTCTCCTGAAACTTTACCAAGGGCATCTTCTATATGCATGTGAATATCTTCAAGATTCGCTGAAAACTTGATTTCATTATTCTCAATTTGCTCTTTTACTTTACCAAGCCCTTTGATAAGAATATCTGCTTCATCTTGAGTAATAATGGATTGATTTGCCATCATTTTCAGATGTGCAATGGATCCTTCAATATCGCTGTCATAAAGGCGTTTGTCCACATCAATGGATGCATTGAATTTTTCCACCAGCTCATTTGTACTCTCAGAGAATCTTCCGCCCCAGAGCTTTTTATTTTCCCTGGTTTTCTTTTTGCTCTTATTATCCATACAAGCTCATCTTTCCATATTCTTTTATTTGACAGATTGTTATATAACCCTGATTTTTCCAATTTCAGCACTGGAAAACCTGCATTCTGCAACACCATATCAGTTTTTTAATTATTTAAAATCAAGGTTTCCAAAATTGCCTTATGCATATGCCTTTTATTTTCTGCCTGATCCCAGAACACAGAATTTTTATCTTCAAGCACATCTTCTGCTATCTCTTCACCTCTGTGGGCTGGCAGGCAATGCATGACAAGGACATCATTTTTTGCACTGGACAATAATTTTTTATTAACCTGAAATCCTTTAAAATCTTTAATGCGTTTGGACAAGTCATCTTCATCACCCATGCTTGCCCAGACATCAGTATAAACAACATCAGCATTTTTGACAGCTTCTTTGGGATCATTGGTAAAAACTATATTTTTTTTCTGCCCCACATTGGCATCCTTAATAATATCATGGTTAACATTATAACCGTCAGGGCATGCAATAAAAAGATTAAGTCCGAGAACACTTGCTGCATTAATCCAGGAGTTGACAACATTATTGCCGTCTCCCACCCAGGCTATTTTCTGGTTTTCATACCCACCTTTATGTTCAATAACAGTCATTATATCACTCAATATCTGACAGGGATGAAAAGAGTCAGTAAGAGCATTTATCACCGGTATTGTAGAGCTTTGAGCAAACTCTTCCACAAGAGCATGATCAAAGGTTCTCATGGCAAGGCAGTCAATATATCTTGAAAGAACCCTTGCTGTATCTTTGGCTGGTTCATTTCTGGAAATCTGGGTGTCCTGTGTACTCATATAAATGGGGTGACCGCCAAGCTGTATCATGGCTGTTTCAAAAGCCACTCTTGTTCTTGTGGATTTTTTATCAAAAATCAATCCCAATGTTTTTCCTGCCAGTATTTTATCAAAAATACCTTTGCTGTATCTCTCCTTTAACTGGATTGCACGTTTAAAAAGATGTTGAAAATCTTTTTTTTCAAGATCCAGAAGGGACAATAAATCTTTTTTCACAATTCGTTTTCTCCT
>CAZYDL010000278.1:0-4723 GCA_964646305.1 uncultured Desulfobacula sp.
GAATAATACCATAGGCAATTATAGCAAGTACAATTATTGAACGTGGTTTTGCCCACACAGGTTTTTTCATAAACACCATGATATAAAAAACATGGGCAATTAGAAAAGCTGCAAGGCCAAAAACAAAGTATTCAGACCGGTTAAGCTCAAGCAGAATATCACCCAGGTCTGAAAACAGGAAACCAATCCCCAGTAATTTACCCTTTATTCCGGGAACCTTGAAAAAAGCAAGTATGGCCAGGCTTAAAACCGGAACTGCCTTGACTATAAAATCACCAGGATATGGACGAAAATTTAAAGAAGCTATAAAAAAAATGGCAAAACAGAAAAACACAAGATAAATAATTCTATTTAATGACAACATGTTTCCTCTCTATTCAGGTTTATAATATTCATAAAATATTGAGTTCCTAAAACGATCCTCCACATCTCATATCCGACATTATAACAATTATTCAGCATGAAGCCCTAATAGTCAAGCAGGAAATAGAGCAATTATTCTGAAGTATTGATATTATATAATTATGGTGTCACTATGAGTTACTAAGTGTGCAAATATTAGATTTACTTTGGGTAACAAAGGCAGGATAAATGAAAATTGTACTTGCAACATGTGGATCCCGCGGAGATGTTCAACCCATGATCGCAATTACTCTGGCATTGAAATCAACAGGCCATGATGTCCTGCTGTTGGGACCACCTGAAAAATCCAGGTGGGCAAAAAAAAACTTTAAACATGATTGTTAAAGCTATTGCACCTACCATGTAAATCTTTGATAAAATATTGGATAAAATTCTGTGTAAAGCTCTTGGATTTTGAACAATATGGGTGTACATTACCAATGCAATGGAAAACTCAGTACAGGGTATGGATACAGCAAAGAATAAAAACAGAATAAAACAGGAGAGAAAAATGCCGGAACTTGCATATTTAAATGGAAAAATAATGCCCATTGAAAAGGCCTTGGTTCCCATTGAGGATCGAGGCTACCAGTTTGGTGATGCAGTGTATGAATACATTGCAAGCTATGATGGAAAACTGTTTTTTATGGAAGACCACCTTGCAAGGCTTAAGCGATCCCTGAATGAACTTTCATATCCTTTAATATCCATGGACATGATTAAATCTGGAATTTTAGAGCTGTTTGCAGCAGCTAACATTAAAAGAGCCGGCATTTATATCCAGATCTCAAGAGCTGTAGCCCCGAGAAACCATAGTTTTTCCAACAAAGAACCAATGCAGATTATTATGACAGCCAAATCATTACCTGACATGCATCCCCATGCAAAAAAGGGTGCCGGCGTTATTACAATTGAAGATTATAGATGGAGCAGGTGTGATATTAAAACTGTTCAGCTTTTACCCAATTGTCTTAGTAAGCAAAAAGCTGTGGATAAAGGCGCCTATGATGCAATTTTCATATCAAAAGAAAATATTGTAAGGGAAGCTACAAGCTCCAATGTTTTCATGATAAAAAACAATAAGGTTTTAACTCACCCTTTGACCAATAATGTCCTGCCAGGCATCACCCGCAAAGTCATACTTGAGATATGCAGAGATAAAGACATTGCCTTTGAAGAAAGTTTTTTTACCCGTGAGCAGTTATATGATGCAGATGAGGTGTTTTTATCTGGTACTATAACTGAAGTATTACCAATTGTTACCATTGACTCCAAGGGTGTTGCCAATAAAAAACCAGGGCCGCTAACTAAAGTTTTATTTAAAGAACTGCGCTCAAAAGCAGGTGTGAAAAAAGCTTCTTGACCTATATCAAACTTTTATTCACAGCTGTTTTCTGGGGTGGGACCTTTATAGCAGGAAAATTATTATCCCATAATGTTGATCCATATTCTGCTGCTTTTTTAAGGTTTTTAATTGCCTCTTTCTGCCTTGTCTTCTTAACCATTAAAATTGAAGGCTGCCTTCCAAAACTCAAACCTGATAAAATAATTATTATCTTTTTATTAGGTTTGAGCGGAATATTTTTTTACAACCTCTTTTTTTTCTCCGGGCTTAAATATATCCAGGCGAATCAGGCTTCATTAATTATTGCCACCAATCCTATTTTTATTACTCTTTGCTCTGCTCTGTTTTTTAAAGAATCACTAAATCTGAATAAAATAATAGGATTGTGTCTATCAGTTACAGGGGCTTTAATTGTAATATCAAATGGTAATATTTTTGATATATTAAACTTGAAACTTGAAAAAGGAGAACTGCTGATATTTGGTTGTGTTGCAAGCTGGGTTATCTATTCCATACTTGGAAAAAGGGCCATGAATGAATTATCTCCCATTGTATCTGTATGCTATTCTTCTATTGCAGGAACCATACTTCTATTTTTCCCTGCCCTTTATAAAGGTGTCTTTTCAAATATGCTCTCCTACAGCCTTATTGAATGGACAAGCCTGTTTTATCTTGGTTTTTTTGGTACAGCTTTGGGGTTTTTTTGGTATTATGCAGGTATAAAAAAAATAGGCCCCATGCAGGCTGGAATGTTTATAAACTTTGTCCCAATAAGCGCGATCATTCTTTCATTTTTTATTTTAAAAGAGCCCCTGACAACATCCTTGGTTATTGGAGCTGCACTTGTCATTGCAGGGGTATATCTGAGTAGTGCACGACCGAAAACCGCTAATTTACCCAATTACAGCGTCGGTAAAAATTTTATAAAAAAGGAGCCTTAATTTTGTTCACCAGTGCAATAGTAAAAACACCATGCAAAAACATGGTAAAAGGAATTACCACAGCAAATCTTGGACAGCCTGATTATAAGCTTGCCTTAAAACAGCATGCAAAATATATCCAGGCATTGGAACAATGCGGATTAAAGGTCATGGTACTTGATCTTGATGAAAATTTTCCAGATTCAACCTTTATTGAAGACACCTGTCTTATAACTCCCTGCTGTGCCATTATCACAAATCCTGGAGCTGATTCAAGAAAAGATGAAATCATAAGTATCTGCAAGGCTGTTAAAAAACTTGACATGCCAGTGGAACATATCAAAAGCCCTGGAACGCTTGATGCCGGTGATATTATGATGGTAAAAGATCATTATTATGCAGGATTGTCTGAACGCACCAACCAGGAAGGTGCTTTACAGCTCAAAAATATCTTAAAAAAATATGGTTATACATCCTCCACCATAAAGCTTGAAGAAGTTCTGCATTTAAAAACAGGGATTTCATATCTTGAAAATAATAATCTGCTTGCTTTTGGTGAATTTTTAACCAAGCCTGAATTAAAAAATTTTAATATCATAAAGGTTGATTCAGATGAATCCTATGCTGCCAACTCTGTCTGGATAAACCACAAAGTTCTGGTGCCCCAGGGATTTAGTAAAACAAGTGCAATCATAGAAAATGCAGGCTATAAAATTATTAAAGTTGATGTCTCGGAATTTAGAAAACTTGACGGAGGGTTGAGCTGTCTGTCACTAAGGTTTTAAATTTTACAGCAGATTGTTAGAGAATACAAATTTTGTGAACACGCCCTTTAGCAAACCATGGGAAATCAATTTTTATCTTCATATATCCTTGCAATAATTTCCTTTAGAAATTTTGCAGCAACCATGGATGTCATTGAATTTATGTCCCTGCCAGGGTTATATTCTACAATATCAGCACCAATGAGCTTACCTTTAAAATTATGAATAATATCAATTACCTGGCGAGTGGTCATCCCACCAGGTTCATGGTGGGAGACACCAGGAGCAAAAGCTGGATCAAGGCAGTCTAAATCAAGGGAAAGGTAAACAGGCCCGTTAAATTTAAATTCACAAGGCCAATTTAGAATATCTTTCATTTCATGAACTTCAACATTAAATTTTTCAGCTTGTTCTTTCTGATGACCATTCATGGTTCGAATACCTGCCTGGACAAGTCTTGCTGCCAGCTTTTTTTCCATTATTCTTGCAAAGGGAGTGGCATGGGAATGCCTATTGCCCTGAAGCTTGTCATACAGGTCAGGATGGGCATCAAAATGAAGGATATTAAGATTCTTATATTTTTTTGCATGGGCTTTTATCACAGGGTAAGTAACAGAATGATCGCCCCCAAGACAAATTAAACAACAATTTTGATCAACTGCCTTGTCAATAAATTGGGTAATGATATTAAATTCATCTTCACCCGCTTTAAAAACGAGATCTCCACAATCGTATAAATGCTCTATTGCTTCAAGATCACAGCCTTTTTCTGACCAGAGATTGGATGAATCTGAAAAATAGCTTTTTATGATTTGTGCAGGTGCCAGGGCAGCACCTTTTAAAAAAGAAGAATTTTTATCAAAGGGAATACCAACAACACAAATGCTGTTTTGTTGAATTGATTTTTGAAATTGTTTCATGGAATTGGGAATATTATAAGCTCATAAATAAAATAAAAAATGCCGGGCAAAAAATACTACCCGGCATTTTTAATATTTTTAAAAAAACGCTTTAATCTTCTTCAATAACAATAGCGTCTTCTTCACAAACTTCTACGCAGCTTTCGCAGCCCATGCACTCTTCTGCATTAACAGGAACAGATTTATCATTTTCCATTTCAAAAACTTCCACTGGACATACGTCAACACACTCTTCACAACCTACACATTTTTCTTGATCAACAATTGGATTAAATGCCATTTTAACAGCCTCCTTAAAAAATTAAAATTATTCTATTTTACAGCTAATTATTAAATATAATCTCTATAAAAAACGCTTTTATAACATTTGCT
>CAZYDL010000279.1:0-4719 GCA_964646305.1 uncultured Desulfobacula sp.
CCCTTGTCCAAAACTTACAACACAATTTTTAACATGGGAGATATGTTCAATGGAAACCTGGGAAATCTCTTGGGCAGTTGGCATAAAACCTATCCTGTCCTGGCATGCACACAGATTATCACTGGTTTGAAGTGATATGCACCCAAGGCAGTTGGCATTACAGATTGTTGATGTGGGAAGAGGTGCTTCATATCTTTGAAGAAAAAAATTTTTTCCGGCAGGACAGCCATATTCAAGTGCACAGGTTTCAAGATGGCGCATGAGGCGGTTATCAGGATATTTTTTTTGCATCCTGTTTACACCTTTAACAATACCTTTTTGCGGCATCTGCCTTAAATCCTGGCGTGGCTCCTTGTCCACAAGAATGGCAGAAGATCGAAAGCTGTTTTTCCCAAAACCTGTTGCACCATAGGAAAACAGAGGCAGAAAATCTTTTATACCTTTGTCATCATAGGCACAGGAGTGTTGGTTTACATATCCTGGAGAGTTAAATACAGCAACAGGGAAGATTTTTTCTTTTGGGGAAAATGGATTAGTCTCAATGATTTCAAATTTATTTTTGGCAATATTATAAACAAGGGGTCTTCTTTGTGGCAGCATCATGAGTTCACTGCCATGGGGCATGGAGACTGTCTTCTCCCGTGTTAATACAACAGGCGTCTGATTAGACATGCCCACAGCACCATAATCTTCAAGCTCAAAAATCTCACCGTTTTCTGCCGCCACAACAGCTGTAAGGATATTTTTATTTATATATGCGATATTTTACTCCATAATTTTAATGTGTCTGCAATAAATAATTACAACAAGATATATCAGAACAATTGCACAATGCCAATATCCATGATTTTATTTGCCTTTTACCTTGACTTTTTTTACAGCAATAAATAGTTATTTCAATATACTCACAGGTTGGTACAAAATAACATTCTGTTTGAATAATTATGATTTATCAATGCAATGGAAAAATGTTAGGGAAAGGTCTCAAATTGTATGGATTTAGATATCAAAGCATCAAAAATAAAGGCCTCTGAAATCACATTGCAACCCTATTATGTGGTTGGGGTCGTTGCAACAACCATTGGGGTTCTGATTGTTGTCATGCTTAATTTTTTTACTCCCCTTGATTTTATCCAGAATCGTATTCTTGGCTATAACCGTCCCATGTCATGGGGAGTTCTTATTTCATATTTTTTTCCAAGATTGATTGTAGTCCTTGGTTTTTCATATTTCTCTGTCATTGTCATGATCAGGCAGATGCTAAAACCTTTATCCCGTTGTTTACATGTTCTGCAGCAAGGTGTTCAACCCACAGTTGAAATAGTTGAGAAAGCACAAAAAAGACTTTTAAATCTACAGTTTATTTTTATACCAGTTTTTATACTTATGTGGGTTATTATTTCATGCTTTATTGGATTATCAACTATACTGGCAGGTTTCATTGATCCCCACACTGCCATTGTTCTTTCAGCAAGGGCCAGCATGGTAGGATTGATTGCCTCAGCCATTGCATCCCAAAGGATAGAGGCAATCTCCCGCAGACAATTAATCCCGTTTTTTTTCCCAGATAGAGAATTAAGCAAATTAAAAGGGACAAAAAAGATAACTATTTCAAAACGAATAATGCTGATAAACATGCTTGGAGCAGTGATTCCCATGACCATCCTCCTGGTCACCCTTTTAACACTTCAATGGGAACTTGAAACCAGTTCAGTATCTGCTGTTGAGTATGGTAGAGGCATTATTCTTTTTACCTTTATACTTTTTATTTATACTCTGTTTTTCTCAAAGGAATTAAACCGCCTGTTAAGTCATAATCTTGTTGATCCTATTAATGATCTGGTTAAAGCACTTCAAAAGGTAAGAAAAGGAAATTTTGATACAAAACTTCAAATCATGTCCAATGATGAAATCGGATATGCAGGAGAAGTGGTTAATGAAATGACACGTGGGCTTCAGGAAAAAAAAATCATACAGCAATCCTTAGATCTTGCGGGTGAGATTCAACAAAATCTGCTGCCAAAGGAAAATCCTGAAATTCAGGGGCTTGATATTGCCGGAACCAGCATATACTGTGATGAAACCGGTGGAGATTATTATGACTATCTTTTACCTGAACATAATACGAAAGACCGTATCAGAGTTGTCCTTGGCGATGTATCAGGGCATGGAATATCTTCAGCACTTCTCATGGCAACATCAAGGGCTCTTTTCCGCCAGCGCTCCTCTTTGCCTGGAAATCTTGCCCAGACCGTAACAGATGTCAATGTTCATTTATGTGAAGATGTTAAGGATTCAGGTAATTTCATGACCCTTTTTTGTGTTGAAATAAATACTGAAAAACCTTGTATTAAATGGGTCAGGGCAGGACATGACCCTGCAATGGTTTATGATATAACAACAAAAAATTTTATTGAGTTAAAAGGTAAAGGCATGGCACTTGGTATTGATGAATTATATCAATATCAAGAGAATGAATTCTTTGAAATATCCAATGGACAAATTGTTTTTCTCTATACAGACGGTATATGGGAAGCTCAAAATTTACGGGGTGAAAGATTTGGGAAAAAACGCCTGTACAGTATTATACAGCAAAATGCGCATCTACCTTCCCAGGAGATATTACAATCAGCCATGGATCAATTAAATCAATTCCTTGGAAAGGCAAAATCCCAGGATGATGCCACTCTTATCATAATAAAAATTTGTGATGAGATAGAAAAAATATCTCCAGGTAAAAATTCAGGCAAGTAAAAAATCAAGTTCTGGAATAGGCATCAGTTTTTTGTTGGCACCAAGACATACAAGTTCCAGGGTGCATGTAACAGCGGCTTTTTTTGCCTGTGGCCGCCAGGCTTCATGGGAGAATATAACCCTGTAATCTCCCTCTTTTGTCCATTTTGTTCTGATTTCAAGAAGGTCTCCAAAAACAGCTCCCTCATGGAAGCCAAGAGAAGTCTTATAAACAGCAAAACCAATTCCATGTTCATGCCACATATTTGAAAGAGTCTGAACTCCAATGAGATCTTCCCTTGCGCGTTCAAAGAACTTCAAATAATTGGCATGGTAAACAACACCGGAATGGTCGGTATCTTCGTAATAAACCTGGGTTGAGAAATAGTGTGTCTTGTTGTCTGAATCATTCATATGGTTTTTTTTAAATCTTTTTATTATTGCTTTAAATAATTTTGTTATAGATTTGTATTTTATATGATTTTAATCATCTGATTTTAAGAGTTATAAATATTTATACAGGGAAAATCCAAGCCAGACAGCTCCAAAACCAAGAATCAAGTGTATCATGAGATGGGTTATGGCAGCTGCATATTGGCCGTTTTTTGCAATTGTAAATATTTCATATCCAAAAGTTGAGAATGTTGTAAAGCCACCCAGAAATCCAACAAGGATCAATGCACGGATCTCCGAGGTGAATATTTGTCTTGTTTCAAACAATCCTCCCAGAAAACCTATAAAAAGGCATCCGGCTATATTAACTATTATTGTGCCGTATGGGAGAAAGGGCTCATTAAAAATCTTATTGGAAAGTTCATAGGTAAGATGCCGGCAGACAGATCCTGTAAATCCACCCATTCCTATCATTAGTATTTTAATCATGTATCCCCGTAAAATTTGTCATATTTTTTAACACATGTCATATCTTTTAACACATAATAATATTGCCTGATTCTATAATTGTAAAGCACAAAACTGCCAGTGCAGGTATTAATGACCTGCTAATTTTTAAGGATAATTTTCTGAACAATATGGGCCAGCTTGTTTGGAGCATGTCTGACAATCATTGAATTTATATCTAATAAGTCCTCCATGTGTATTTTCCTGCTATCCCAGAATGGGTCACTTGTATCTATAGTAACAAACTTTGATTTTTGTTCAAGATAGTTATCAAGGATCATTTTTATTGGCTTTGTTCTGTTTCCAATTATGCCATCAACTTTTTTTCCAAGGCGATTTTCCAAATTTATGACAAAATCTTTGCCTGTAAAATTATGGGTTTCTCCAAATTTAGTCATTATATTAATGGTGAAATATATTTTTGCAGATGTTTTTTGCAAAGCCTCTTTCACTCCTGGAACAATCAGATTGGGTAGAATACTGGTAAACAGATCTCCAGGGCCGATAAAAATAAAGTCTGCATGTTCAATGGCATCTAATACCGGTGGATAAACTGAAATTGAAGAGTGGTGGTGGGGGACAAGGAATACATCCCGTATCTGTTCGCGTTGTGTACCCCTTGGCAGGTCAATGGCTTCTTCTCCATATATTCGCTGTCCATTTGTAAGCTCAGCTACCAGGGTTGCCCTGTCTATTGTCACAGGTAGAATAGTACCATCCACATCAAGTATTTCAGCAAGTGCAATCACACCTGCGGGAAAATTCCCTGTATATCTTGAAAGCATTGTTAAAAGCATGTTGCCTGCGCTGTGACCTGCCAGGCGGCGGTCTTTTTGAAAACGTTTCAGCAGGATAGATCTACAAGCGTTCTGGTAGGGAGAGAGGGCAAGTATACATTTTAAGATATCTCCAGGAGGAAGGATTCCAAGTTCATCCCTCAATCTGCCTGTACTTCCTCCTGAATCCACCATGGAAACAATGGCAGTTATTTCTAAATCTTCAAGATCCCGTAATCCTGATAAAAAAATGAATTGACCGCTTCCTCCGCCAATGGTGACAATTTTTTTTTCTTGAATATCCATGTGA
>CAZYDL010000280.1:0-4706 GCA_964646305.1 uncultured Desulfobacula sp.
TGGTTCTCCGGTTTCAGGGTTCCTAACATGGATATGGGCAATGGCAGCTCCTGCCTCGTGTGCCTTTACTGCATCTTCCACAATCTCATCCGGAGTTATGGGAAGAGCATCACTCATTGTGGGAATATGTACAGAGCCTGTAACAGCTGCTGTTATGATTATTTTATTATCCATTGTATTCCTCCTTATTTTTAATGTTCATAAATTTTTTTTAATATCATTATTAATTACCCGTTCCAGACTGTTTACTTTATGGTCAATCGTTAGTTTAGGGCCTGGACATTGCAACAAGTTCCTAAGCTCTTTATATCAAATATTTCTAATTATACTTTATACTCCTCATCAAGGCTAAGAGTAAATACCCTTTTTTCTTTGACATTATCAATGACAAAAGAAGATTTAATCACCTGAATTCCCTCTATCTGGGTGAGTTTTTTATTCATAAACTCACCATAGTCTTTAATATCCTTTGCAATTACCTTTAAAATAAAATCATTTTCGCCGGCAATCTGATAACATTCAATGACCTCCTCCAGGTTAAAAAATTTTTTCTTTATTTCATCCACTGAAGAAAGACTACTCAAACTTAGTCCGATATTGACCATGCCCATAATTGAAAACCCAATTTTTTCGGGATCAAGTACAGCTGTAAAATGAGAGATAACGCCAGCCTGTTCCAGCCTTTTTACTCTTTCAAGTGTTGAAGGCGCAGAAATCCCTACAATTTTGGAAAGCCTGGAATTGGTTGTCTTTCCATTTTCCTGGAGTGTATTTAAAATCTGCTTGTCGATTTTATCGAGAATCATATTTTTTCTTACAAAGTTCAATTTTTTTTAAATTGTTATTTTCATAAAAGCAGATGCTTATATTTTTCTTTAATTAACGGCAATAACTCTTTTAAAGTTTCATCAATTTTTTCAATTAAAAAATCAATATCATCCTCAATCATGGCGCATGACAAAATAAACAGTCCCCTTGGTATGGTAAACACTCCTTTATTTAACAAGGATAGATGCGTGAGTGTATGAAGCTGCTCTTCAGACTTAAGCACCTGTTCTGCCGTTGTAATGGTCTCATTGACAAAATGAATGTTTAAAAGAGAACCAATATGGTTTGACTGGATATTTAAGCCATTGTCTTTAAAGCTTCGCAGCAGACCTTTTTGAAGTCTCTCTCCAAGCTTGTTAATATATGCAATAGCCTTTTCATCATATTTTGACAGGGCTGCATATCCAGCCTGCATTAAGGTCTCATATCCGTTAAAGGTTCCTGAATGGTATAAAGGTGTGGCACTCTTTTCATGGCAGAAGATATTCATGATCTCCTCTTTGCCGCCAAATACACCAATGGGAAGCCCTCCTCCTATGACCTTGCCAACTGTTGTTAAATCAGGAGTAACTCCATAAAGCTTCTGGCATCCACCTGTATTGACCCTGTAGGAAAAGATTTCATCAAAAATCAGGAGGACATTGTTATCTTGAGTTACTTTCCTTACATGTTCAAGATATCCCTTTGCAGGAAGCACAACACCGCCTGCACCAAGGAATGGCTCCATAATTACAGCAGCAAGCTGATCAGCATTTTCCTTTACAGTTTTTTCAAGGGCTTTAAAGTCATTAAAGGGAACTTCAAGCATATCTTCAGTCATTCCTTTGGGAATTCCTGCTGTAATGACATTCTTTTTTGTGGATGCAGCCACACAATCGTGGGTGCCGTGAAATCCACCGGTCATTTTAAGAATTTTATCCTTATTTGTATATGCCCTTGCAGTTCTCAGAGCAAACATAGTGGCTTCTGTGCCGGAATTAACAAATCTGATCCTGTCAAACCCTGGTATTCTTTCACATAAAAGTTTTGCAAGTTTATACTGACCGTCTGTTGGAGTAGAATACTGGGAGCCCTTTGTTATGCCTTCCTGGACAGCTTTAACAATATCAGGATCGCCGTGGCCGTGGACAATCGCTCCATAGGCATTGGTTACGTCAAGGAGTTTATGTCCCTCATGTGTAAAAACAAATGCTGCTTTGCCAGACTCAATATGAATAGGGTAGGGTTTAAAATAACTTAAACTCCTTGTGGCACCGCCTGGAATATAATTGATCAGTTTTTCATGACGCTCTTTTGAAGCTGGAAACTTTTCCATGTAGGCATCTGCAATTTTCCTTTCAATCTGTTGTTCTATATCTGTCTGTTTTTCAGGCATGGTGTTGTCTTTTCCTTAACTATGAAAATTAATAATGAATCAATAACCATGAAAGCCATGAAGAGCTTGAAGTTTTTTCTTATTTTTTTCATGCCCTTCATGGTAATAAAGTCAGATTATTCTTCTTTCTTATGAACAATCAAAAGTTCACCAAATTCAGCTTCTATTTTTTCCACAAATTCACCTGATTCAATTCTGCCCTTAAGCTCTTCAAGATCATCAATATAAACCTTGTCCTTATCCATGTAATCAAGGGTCTCACGAACAGCTTTGTGCATGATTTTTCCTGCAGGGCTGAGTCGTTCAACGTCTCTTTGATCTGCTGCCTGGGCAGCACACATTAGCTCAAAAGAAAGAATATGATTTGTATTTTCAACAATCTTTCTTGTCTTTCGACCTGCAATAAGACCAAAACTTACAATATCCTGAAAATCAGCAGTAGATGTTATGGACTGAATAGAAGCTGGAACTGCAAGGGTTCTGTTTTCAGCAACCAGTGATGTTGTCATGAACTGACCGCCCATAAGCCCCATTCTTACGCCAGTATCTTCTTTGCAGAGAAATGGTGGCAATCCTGTGCTGTGATGTTCATCCATGAACCTGTCAATTCTTCTGTCGCTTATAATACCGATATTGATCATGGAGATTCCAAGGCAATCCATTGCAAAAGAGATTGGCTGGCCATGGAAGTGACCATTATGGAAAAATGTATCCAGCTCTGTAAAAATTAATGGATTGTCATTACTTGAGTTAAGTTCTCTTGTAAGAACATCATAGGCATTTTTTAAAGAATCTTTTGTCGGACCTACAAATTGGGGGGTACAGCGAATTGAATATGCATCTTCAACTGGAATATCAGCAACAGAAACACCTTTGTGCTCTTTAAGAGTTGACTGAAGTTTCAAAGAGAGCTCAATTTCATCAATTGCAAGCTTGCTTCCTTTTAATAGTTTAGTTAAATTCATAGCAGTAGCCATCTGACCAGGATGATATTTCTGTTCGTGAACTATTGGATCAAAAGGATTATATCTACCCATTAAAGTTTCAATGGCAAAGGCTGCAATAATATCTGAATTCTTTACTGCATTCGTAGCTTCTGTAATAACCGTGCTGGCAAGTCCAACCATTCCGGAAGTTCCATTAATCAGTGACAGACCTTCTTTTGCATTCAGGTACATCAATTCTATTCCAGCAGCTTCCATTGCCTCTTTGCCCGGCATGAGCTTATCATTGAATCTTGCTTTCCACTCTCCAAAGGCAACACTTGCAATACAGCCAAGGGGTCCTAAATCACCGCTTGTACCAAGGGAGCCCTTTCTTGGAATCAGGGGGAATACCTTTTTATTTATCATCTCAAGATAAATTTTCAGATTTACTTCTTTAATCCCTGAAAAACCGCGACAAAGCGAATTAGCCCTTGCAATCATAAAAGTTCTTACAAGTGTATCTTCAAAGGGTTTGCCAACTTGAGTTGTGATACTTCTTACAAGGTTTTTCTGGAAATCATTATCTCTCTCTTTAGGCAGAAGGTAATCAACAAGGCCGCCGCAACTTGTATTTACTCCATAGATACAGCGTTCTTCGTTTGCCCATTTTTCCACAAGTGCCCTGCATTCACGAATTTTAGGCCAGTTTTTTGCGTCTATCTCAATGTTTATGTATGTGTCTTGACCTGCTTTTACTAACTCTTCAATTGTTAATGTATAACCGTCAAGGGTTAAGGTATTGTTTTTTAATGGCATGGTTCCTCCTTATAATAATAACATATTAATAATTTTGCTTTTTGTTCTCTTGGTGAGAGATAAACAAAACCTTAAATTGTTGTCAAGCAATATTTTTAATTTTATAAGGATTTTTTTATTTTAAACGGATTATAAGAGTTAATTACTCTAATTAAGACTTATTTTATAAACTTTTTTAAGGTATTTGCCTTATTTTGAAATAATTCTGGGGAAAGGGGGTTGGAAAATTCAAAGATCTGGTTCCAGGACCAGCCTAAAGCCAATATAATCACTTTTAATACCAGGAATAAATCCTTTGCGGCTTGAGCATCTCAGATTTGATGTATTGTCAATAAATGCTCCTCCTCTGACAACCCTTGATGTCCCTTTACCATAAATATCCCGGCACCACTCTTTAACATTACCGCCCATGTCATATAATCCAAGGTCATTGGGGAGAAAAGTGCCAACAAGAGCAGTCTCTTCATAAAATGGTTCAGAATCACAGGTACCGCAGTTGGCACGTGGCCGATGGGATTCATTACCCCAAGGAAAATTAATTGTCTCTCCACCATTTCTACAGGCATACTCCCACTGGGCTTCTGTTGGTAAAGAAAATTTTTGTTTGCTTTGGGCTTTAAGCAGAATAATAAATTTTTGAATATCATCAAAGGATACGTTTTCAACCGGGCGGGACAAATTATTTGAAAACCGGGCGGGATTATAGCCCATTACCCTATACCAGAGGTCCTGAGTGACTTCAAATTGGCCTATCCAGAAAC
>CAZYDL010000281.1:0-4699 GCA_964646305.1 uncultured Desulfobacula sp.
GAATTGATCTGCATGGTATTAAAATATTCTGATTTATTGATAAGGATTATTTTACGGGCATTGTCCACCATGGCAGAGGCGATAATTTTATTGGACACTTCCACACGGCATTTAATGCCGTAGTCTTTTGCTGCTGCCATAAAGACTGCCCTGACCTGATTGGAAGGGATCAATTGTTTTTCAAAGGGCTCAAATTCCTTGGCAAATAGAATAAAGTGGGCAGCTTTAATATCATCCATGTCTGGCTCACCATAGTACAGCAATGAATTATAGAGAAATTTTTCACTGCCAACATTTGAAAGCAGATCAATTTTAGTTGAATAGCTATCAATGACATCCCTGTAAAGCTTCTGGATACTGATATCTGTGATTCTGTCCACGTGCAGCCCATAAAGTTTTTCCCGAAATTCAGAAGGATTAATGTTCAGCGGATGATAGGTAAATACTGGATTATAATTATACTTTCTGGAATAGAATCGTTTTTTTTCTCCAATAAGGTTTTTAGGATTAATATAACGCAGGGTCTCAATTCCTTTGCATAACCTGTAAAGTGCCTTGTCAATTTTTAAAATAGCAGGCTCTATTTTGGATGAGAGCAGCACGGTTTTATTAATGTGCTGTTTTTTTATGTGCTTCTTTGAAAAAAAAAGGGCATTTTCCAGCATAATCTGTTTGAAAATTTCCTTTAACTCAGAGAGTACCAGATGATAGACATCAAAGTTTTGTTCATCCATAAAAACTTTTTTAATCTCTGTGGAAAGTACCAGGGTGTTTTTAAAATTATTCCGGATAAAAGTGGATAGATATCCCATTCCTTTAAAAACGACATCAAAAGCAGCGTTACATTCCAGATTGGACAAATTACAGGTATTCAGTGTTTTTCCCCAATGATCAATGCTGCTGCCCCACTTTGATCTGTCCAGTTGCCCGGTACCAATGTTAAAGACAGGGGTCTGCCCATCTTTTATGCGGTGATAATTAAAGGAGTGAATATCATAAATGAGGCATGCACCATGTTTTTTTTCCAGCTTCTTAATCAAAGCCTCCAGAACTGTATAAAATATCCTGTATTTTTCCTGACTGCGGGCCCTCTCCTTTTTAGATAGTTTTTTTTTCCACACACTCTTTCCCCAGGCCTCTTCATAAATGCAGGCATCAAAGGAACGGTTCAAATCGTATTCATACCGCGAATCGTTGGCAATCAGGGCAATGGGCATGGCCGAAATAAACTCCCCGGTAAAGGGATCTTCTTCATACAGCCTCTCTTTTTGTGAAAGCCTGCACTTTTTGACCAATTTTTGTCGCAAATTATGTCCATGGTGAATTGCTGCACCCACAAAAAAACTATACTCTTCTATCTTCAGTGAAAAAGCGCCACCTGCCACATCTGCATGAAAACACTCTTCATTTTTAATGGCTTTAATACAAGTTTGTTCAGATAGAGTTTGCATCTTCAATTGCCTTTCTGAATTCTGATTTGCGAACAACAATGGACTCTTTAACCCGGATAACATTTTCCACAAAATCAATCACTTTTGCCTGGAGCTTCACCTGATTCAATTTGTTGATGGGAACCATACCACCGGGACTCATGACATTCACCTCAATGAGTTTACAACTTATGACATCAATCCCCACAAAGAAAAGGCCGTCCCGGACAAGTTTGGGACCGATATGCCGGCACAGCGCTATCTCTTCTTTTGTCAGGGTGTGTTTGACTGGTTTGCCTCCGGCATGGACATTTGAACGAACATCGCCTGGATGCGGTATCCGCCGCACGGCTCCAATGGGCTCACCATTAAGAATCAGAATTCTGATATCCCCCTTATCAGCCCCTTCAATATACTCCTGCAGGATAACATAACTGCCTCCCTGCCGGTTATTGATATAATAGTCCAGCAGGGATCTAAAATTCTGCTGGGCATGTTTTTCAATAAGAATCACCCCTTTGCCCCCATATCCATCCAAAGGTTTCATGATCATTTTATCTGCCTGTGAGTTTCCAAAGACCTCTTCCAAGTATTCCTGATTCTTGGAGACATGGGTGATGGGAATGAAATTATGTCCAGAGTCATCAAAGGAAGCCGTGTAAAGTTTATTATTGGCTATCCTCAACCCATCAATATCGTTAATAAAAAAGACCTCATCATGGACTGAATCAAGAAAATTTAAAGAGAGGGCATCAAGGGGCGGTTCAGCCCGCATGAGAATGACATCAAATCCCGACAAAGGTAAACCAACCTTTTGGAATTTTGCTTTTTTATAAAAAGTCAGGATATCAGATGGTATTTGAGTTCCTTTTTTCAATATATTGCAAAAGGCACTGGCAATAGTGTCTCGAATGGTCAGGCTATTGCTTGTTGTCAAGGCAACCATATGTCCACGGCAAACACATTCATGGATCAGGCAGAGGGTGGTATCCTTTTCAGGAATAATCTCATCCCAAGGATACATTATAAAACAGACATTCATAACTATTCCTCCCTGTTTTCAGGATCATGATCAAAGTATAGGTAAACAATACTTGTGACATATCCGGGTTGAATATTTTTAAGATAGTATAGATCTTTCCATAGGGCATCAGCACCTACAAAACACTTTAACAAAAATATTTACAAGATGTCAGTTTTTGAAATCAAAATCCAATGATCAGTTCTGCAATTTTAACAATAGGATGATAAATTGAGCAATCCAAAATAGAATTATTTTCAATGGTACCAAGCTTTTAGATATTTATTATTAATTCTTCTAATTCAATATCCTGAAAGCTTAGGTTTACGGGTCGCTAAACGCTCTCCAAATGATACAATTGCATTATAGTGTATAATAAAAAATGTATCAACCTAAAATCCTTGGCTAAAATCCTTGGTTTTGCATTAAGAGTGCTTCATGTTTTGCTTGGCAAAAAATAAATTCTTATCATATCTCTCAACCCCATAAAATTGGATATAACTTTTACTTTTGATGGCAGATACATATTATCCATATAAATAATTAAGAAATTGTATTTGCTATAATTATACTTTACTATTACATTCATAGATCTAAGATCAAAAAATTAAGTACTATAGAAGGAGAAAAAAATATGAAAAATACTGCAATTTTACTGACAATCATAAGTCTGCTGCTTTTTATCGGATGTGGGCAGGGCGATAAAACTGATAAATCTTCTTCAACTGTGGAAAAAAAGACAGATCAAACTGTTGAAATGGCCAAGGAAAAAACAGGAATGGCAATTGATGCTGTAAAAGAAAAAACAGGTCAGATAGTTGAAACAGTAAAAGAGAAAACCAGTCAAGCAGTGGAAACTGTGAAAGAGAAGACTGAAGATGCAGTGGAAACTGTAAAGGAGAAAACAGGCCAGACTATTGAAACCGCCAAGGAAGAAACAGGGCTGACAATTGATTCTGTAAAAAAAAAGATTGGTCAGGCAATGGAGTAAAACAGTTAAAATAAAGATACTGGCTTACATACTTACGCAGCACAGCAGCCAAGAGCCTGGGAAAACCCCTGATTCATTCTATGTATTGAACTAATTTTGTGAGCCATCTGGAAATGAGATATCATAATTTTATTTAAAGGAGAGGTTTTCATGGATAAAAAAGATGTGATAATGTACAGGTTTTTATTTGCTGCAATTACAATATTTATCTTATTTAGCAGCAGTTTTGTTTTAGCAGGCCAGGTTCAATTCAAACATAAACTTATTACATTAACTCTGCCTGAAGGCTGGTCAGTAAATCAAAATCTGGCAACCAATAAGGAATTGATTGGAGGGTTGCAGTCTCAAAGCATTGCCGGTGCATCCATTCTTATTTATTCATATCGTGGAATTACGATTAATTATAGAAATGTTCGTATCCGCGGCCTTAAACAATTGGCACAGATATATCCAAAAGGTCAGAACCATCTTAAAAAGCCTAAAACTGTTAAAACAAAAGCAGGCTTTAATCCAAAATATGAATTGTGGCAGGGGTTTCTTGATGCTGGCAAAGTAACAGTGGCATTGCAATCCCCCATGGCTGCCATGAAGGCAAAAAACAGTTACATACTCATGATTGGATACACACCAGATGTATCCGGTGCCAAAATGGAAGAAGATTTTTTAAAAATATTAAAATCAGCAGAGTAATCAATTGTGATATTTTTTAAATTTCTGCACAAGAGAGAAACCCTGTTAATTCGGCCTTTTCTTTCTTGCGTCTCTGACCAGATACGAGTTTCCTGAACCACGCTTTAGTTCAAACAGGTCAATGGCCTTAAAAAGGCTGCTTAAATTTTTGTAACCATAATTTCTACAGTCAAAAGAGGTTTTATTTGATATATGTGCTCCCACTGGACCAAGGGCTGCCCAACCATTCTCCTCTTCAGTGGATTCAATGGCTTGACGGAGTAAATTGATAAGTTTGGTATCAGATTTAATATTCTTTGATTTTGTTTGCAAGTTGCCATTTTGTTTATGCTCCTGATCTAAAAATAAAAATTTGGAACATGCATTCACAAATGGGGACGGTGCCTTGCGCTCGCCAAATCCCAGGACAACCTTTCCTTCAGCAAGGGCGCGTGTAACCATTGGTGTAAAATCACAGTCAGATGACACAAAGCACATGACATCTATGTCCTTGGTGTACATCACATCCATTGCATCAATAACAAGTGCAATATCCGAGGCATTTTTACCCTTTGTGAGGTCATATTG
>CAZYDL010000282.1:0-4699 GCA_964646305.1 uncultured Desulfobacula sp.
AGGCAATGACAATTGCACAGGAAGTAAAAAAATACGGTGCTGTCCTTTTCAGGGGTGGAGCATATAAACCAAGATCTTCACCATATTCATTCCAGGGGCTGGAAGAAGAAGGTTTAAAAATCCTTGCTCATGTCAGAAAAAAAACAGGTCTGGGTGTTGTTACAGAAATCACCTCGCCGTCCCAGGCTGATTTAATGATGAAATACGTTGATGTGGTCCAGATTGGAGCAAGAAATATGCAGAATTTTGAACTTCTTAAATGCGTTGGTAAAATGAAAAAGCCGGTGGTTCTGAAAAGAGGGCTCGCCTCCACAATTCAGGAGTGGCTGATGTCTGCAGAATATATTATGGCAGGTGGTAATAATGATGTTATTTTATGTGAAAGGGGAATCAGGACATTTGAACCCTATACAAGGAATACCCTTGATCTTTCAGCCATTCCAGTATTAAAAAAACTCACCCATCTCCCCATTGTCATTGATCCAAGCCATGCCACAGGGATCAGGGAAAAGGTCAGCCCCATGGCCAGGGCTGCCGTGGCAGCAGGAGCAGATGCATTAATGATTGAGGTTCATAACAACCCGGATCAGGCTCTGTCCGATGGCCCGCAAAGCCTCTATCCAGAACAATTCGGGCAATTAACAAGGGATATTTATGTCATTGCCCCTGTTGTGGGAAAACAGCTTGATTTTGACTATTTAAGAAAGTCTGAAACCATAAATAATTTAAATACCAATTCTTCAAAAGCAGCAGCATTTATCGGGGAGTATGGAGCGTACAGCCATAAGGCAAGTCTTGGATATTTTGGAGATGAAATAAAACCGGTTCCTGCACAATCATTTAAAGATATTTTTAATGCGGTTCAGTCAGGCAAAACTCAATATGGAGTCATTCCCCTGGAGAATTCTCTTTCAGGATCCATACATGAAAATTATGATCTTCTCCAGGAATATGATCTTAAAATTATCGGTGAGATTACAATCAGGATAAAACATGCATTGATCGCCCTTAAAAATTCTGACAAATCTACTATTAAAAAAATCCTGGCACCGCCGCCTGCCTTTTCCCAATGCAAAAACTATCTTGATCAATATCCAGATATTAAGATTGTCCCGGTAACGGCAACCTCCAGTGCTGTGCGCCATGTAAAAGAATCTGGTGATATAAGTGCTGCTGCAATTGGATCAACCATGGCAGCTAAGATTTTTAATATGAAAATCCTTGAGGAATCAATTGAGGATAACCCCAGAAATTATACAAGATTTGCCATTATTGCCAGGGAGTTTAAAGATATTGAACAAGCAGAAAAGACATCCCTTGTGTTTTCAACGGGTAATAAACCAGGAGCCCTGTTTGAGGTCATGAAAATTTTCTCAGAGCACCAGATTAATCTTGTTAAATTAGAATCCAGGCCCATGCCTGGTAAACCCTGGGAATACATGTTCTATGCAGATATTGAGGCAGATCTTCAACAAGAAAGCATGGTTCGAGTGATGGAAAAATTAAAAGAAAAAACTGCAACTTTAAAAATTATTGGACGGTATTAACTGCCATGGGAGGTTTGCAATACCCTAAAGGGCAGAAACTGGCTGGTGCCCAATTCTTAATTGATTATTAAAAAGGTTGACAGGTTGATGTAGAATAGATAATTTTTTTTGACAAAGAAATGTTTAAATAAAAAAAACGGGCTAAATCAGAACTTGATGAATAATTATTTTGCAGCAATCTGTTTAATACTATGAAAAAACAAGACAACAATAAAATTTTCCATGAAAAGATTATTCCTTTAAGGGAAAATATTGATCAGATAGATTCCCAAATTTTATCCCTGCTTGCCCAGCGCCATGATCAGGTTTTAAAGGTTGTAAATCTTAAAAAGGAACACAATATAAGTGTATATCACCCTGCACGTGAGGAAGACCTGATTTCCAGACTTCGTACACAGGCGGCAAAAGCAAATCTTGATCCTGATTTTCTTGAAGATCTTTACAGAATAATTTTGCGCCACTCCCGTGTAAAACAGACAGACCAGATGGAGGTTAACGGGGTTCTGCCAGGTGGCACAATACTTATTGTCGGCGGTGCAGGACAGATGGGAAGTTTTTTTGCCTCGCTTTTTAAAAAATCAGGATACGAGGTCAGAATCCTTGGCAAATCTGACTGGAACAGAGCAGATCAGCTTTGCAAAAATATTGATCTTGCCCTTGTCTCTGTCCCAATAGAGCAAACCTGTGACATTATAGAAAAACTTGGTCCTTATCTTCCTTTAAATGCAGTGCTTGCCGACATTACCAGTATAAAGCAGGAACCTGTTAAAAAAATGCTGGCCTGCCACAAGGGACCTGTAACAGGTCTGCACCCATTGTTTGGTCCTGATCCCGGCAGTCTTGATAAACAGATCATTGTTACCACTGAAGGCAGAGATGCAAAAGCCTGCCAATGGGTGATTAATCAGCTTTCTGTCTGGGGCGGGGTCATTGTCAGCTCTTCTGCCAGGGAACATGACACAATCATGGAGATTGTCCAGGCCCTGCGCCATTTTGCAACTTTCTGCTTTGGACAGTTTTTATTTGAGCAGCGTACAAAAATCGAAAGAACCCTTGAATTTTCAAGCCCTATTTACCGCCTGGAGCTTGGCATGGTAGGAAGACTCTTTGCCCAGGATGCATCCCTTTATTCGGAAATCATATTTGCCTCAAAAACAAGGCGCACTCTTTTAAATAAATATGTTTCATCCCTGAAATCACATATTGAAATGCTTGAAAAAAATGATAAACAACTATTTGTTAAAAAATTCAATACAATATCTGAATGGTTCGGACCTTTCAGTGAACAGGCCATGCGGGAGAGTACATTTTTAATTGACAGGCTTATTGAAAGATTTTAACAATATATCGTCACCTTTATAAGGTTTTTTGCTGAAAAATCGTTTTCCATGTTCAACAAAAAGGGCATGGAATTCTTGATAAACCTTAAAATCTTTCTTTAACTCATTTTCAAACAGAGCTTTAATCTGATGATAACTGCTTTTTTCTGGAATAAGCTTGTGAAGGATAAGAAAACGGGTTGTATAGGCATCCACTACAAAAGTAGGGACTTTATAGGCATATAAAAGAATTGAGTCAGCTGTTTCAGGACCCACTCCTTTAACTGCCAATAGTTTTTCCCTTGTGGGAGTTCTGCCATTGAGTTTAAGAAAAAACATGGCGCAATTTTTCAGATACTCTTGTTTCTGGTTTTTATAGCCGGCAGGTTTTATTGCTTTGGAAATAGTCTTGTCTCTTGCCAAAAGAAAGTTTTTTACAGAGAGCAGGTTGGCGCTGTTAAGATTTTGCAGCGCTTTGTTTGCATTGACCCAGGTTGTGTTCTGGGTTAGAACTGCCCCGCAGATAATTTCAAACTGCTGCCTGCCGTTTTGAGGGAAACTGTAATCCAGAGGGTGATATCCTTTAATTACGCCTTTTTTTAAAGAATTTGTTCCTTCACAATCAATCAGCGGCCACCAACCCTGTGGCCCGTATCTATCTAAAAATTGTTCGTATATATCTCTAAGAATCCCGGCTTTTGTTGCCCCATGTATGCTCTGGTTCACATCATCTCCAATAAATGCTTGATTTTGTATTTTGATTCACAAATAGCTACTTTTATATAATGAGGTACGTATTTCATTTTTTAAACCATTCCTGTGGATATTGGTTTTTTAAGTCTGAATTTTCCGTCCTGGAGTTCAACTGTGGAATCGGCAATTCTCTGAACCTGGTCAAGGTAATGGGATACTATGAGGATTGTGCAATGTTTTTTTTGTTTTATTAAAAGGTTTTCTATTGCTGTGGCAGCCCTATGATCAAGAGAAGAGGTAGGTTCATCAAGCAGAAGTATTTCAGGTTCCAGAACCATGGCTCGTGCAATGCAAAGCCTTTGCTGTTGACCACCGGAAAGTTCAAAGGCAGAAGTGTTCAGTCTGTCGTGCACTTCCTCCCAGAGCCCTGTTAATTTCAGATATTTTTCAACCATGATTTTAATCTCTTTTTTGCAGTTTTGTCCTGACAGCTCCAAAGGAAATGCAATGTTTTTGTATATACTCATGGGAAGAGGGTTTGGTACTTGAAAAACCATGCCGGCCTGTCTGCGCAGTCGGGTTACAGGGTATTGTTTTTCATATATATTGTGAAATTTATCTGCAAATTTTATTTTAACCTCTCCTTCCATGAAACAGTGGGGAATTGTCTCCCACAAGCGGTTTAAAATCATGAGAAAAGTGGATTTGCCAGAACCAGATGGCCCGACTATAGCAGTAATTTTATTATCTGGAAAATCCATGGAAATATTATCAAAAATTTTTTTGCCTTTATAGGAAAAACTTAAGTTTCGTGTTTTTATTTTAATTTTTTTTCTCCAGTTTTATTTTTTTCCATGGTAAAATCCTAGGTTTGAATCCTTGAATAACTGCCATGGGCATATTTGGTCTTTCACCAGGATTTGCCCGCAACACAAAATGAAAGAATTAAAGCACTTAGTTTGTTCTTTCATATAATAGGGCCAACTCTTTTTTTTATGATAAATGCCAGGCTAAAGAGAATAAGAGAGATACCAAGAAGAATAAGAGCAGCTCCATAGGCGGTTGCAAGTTCCTCCTTGTCTGAATATTGTGAGGAGATATAATATATGTAAAACGGCAGGGCCTCATAATTGGAAAATA
>CAZYDL010000283.1:0-4687 GCA_964646305.1 uncultured Desulfobacula sp.
TAATCAAAAGATTATCCAAAGGAGAATCATTTCAAGGTGCTGATTTAACAGGGCTTGATTTATCAGGTCTTGATTTAAGACGGGCTGATTTTCAAACAGCGTTGTTAAAAGGAGTATCTTTAGCTCAATCTGATTTAACAAAAGCCATATTGAGCCAGGCTGATTTATCCCAGTGCGATCTCACGGGAGCATGCTTAAAAGAGGCTTTATTAAATGATACAGATTTTACTAATGCAATTCTCACAGATTCTAATTTAACAAAAGCTAGCATTTTATATACTGTTTTTGAAAATGCAAACTTGAAGAATGCTGTGCTTAACGAATTAAACGGCCCCCATTCTTATTTTTCAGAGGCTGATTTAACAGGTGCCACAATAAATAACTCTCTTCTTTGCAATTCTAATTTTTCCAATGCACTGCTTAATGATGCTGATTTCCAGGGATCAAATCTTATGGATGCATCATTTGAAGGAGCTAAAGGTGCAAAAATTAATATGAATGAAACAGATTTAACCCAGGTAAGGGCTTCAGGAGGATGTGATTTTCCCAAAGGTGTGTTCACAAATATTAAAGCAAAGGAATCAATATGGGAAAATGCAAACCTGAAAGGCAGTGATTTCTCATTTGCACAGATGGAGGGAGCAGATTTCAGTTCAGCAGACCTGACGCTTGCATCTCTTAATGCAGCAGATTTAAAATTTTCAAAATTTGTAAAGGCTGACCTTAATAAAGCCAGGCTGCAGGCAGCAAATATATTTATGGGCAGTTTTGAAAAAGCTGATCTTACTGATACTGATCTTAGCGGATCTAATTTATATGGTGTTGAATTTTTAAACTCAACCATTGAGCAGACAAAATTTGAATTTACAAATTTAAAAATGACAAAATTAGCAGATTATAAACAAGAGTAATCCATGAAAACACACTTAACAAAAGATGACATATTAAACTTCATTCAATCGGGAAAACCTGTTGAAAACACCATTATCTCTGGTCTGGATTTAAGAGATACAGACTTAAGCAAAGGCATTTTTAATTCAATCTGCTTTACTGATGTTAACATGAATGAAATAACCTGTCATGAAGCTGTATTTAATCATTGCATTTTTAATCGAGTTACCATGAAAAGTGCAAAAGTCAATAATAGTGAGCTTTCCCATGCAATATTTATAAATTCAGACTGTAGCAATGCTCTTTTTCACTATTCAAACCTATCGGGCACAATGTTTTTTACTGAAAACACACCTGTGTTTAATAATGATAATTCAGATATTAAACTTGATGAAAATGAATTTAATCCCTTTACTTTTGAATCATTTGAAAAAATGAATATTACAGGTTTTAACAGGGGAAGAGCACTGTTAAAAACTACAGATTTCAGCAATTCAGATCTTACAGGCTCACAATTTAACAATATTGATTTATGCGATGCAATATTTAAAAAAACTCAATTAAAGGATGCTGGGTTTGAAAACAGCACATTAAATAAAGCAAATTTTAATCTATCTCAACTTAAATTTACATTCTTTCAAGATTCAGATATTTCAGATGCCATCTTTGATTCTGCTAATATGGAGGGAACTTCTTTTTCAAAAGTAAAGATGGAAAAAACTGATTTTAAAAAGGCCGTGATCAAAGAGGTTACATTTAAAGATATAGATTTAAATAAAATTTTACAGCCCCTGCCTGAAAATCTAACCAACTCAAGATTCCAGAACTGCAACATGGCAGGAATGGATTTTTCCAGGCTTAATCTGAATGGAGCTGAATTTAGCAATACAAACCTTGAAAAGGTTTTATTTAAAGAGGCACAACTTCAAAGTACAAAATTTAACAATTCAATCCTGGATAAAATTGATTTTTTTAATGTTGATTTAACAAATGCTGATTTTACTGATGCCTCACTGAATAAAGCGCAATTTGAAAAAAGCAATTTAACAGATAGTAATTTTTCAGGAGCAGCCCTTGAAAATTCTAATTTTTCCATGGCTGTTTTAGATGGAACCATACTTTCAGGTGCTGATTTAACTAATGCTGATTTTACAAATGCGAAAATAAAGTACAGCGATTTTAGTGACTGCAAAATGGATAATATTATTTTAACTGGCGTTATCCTGCAATCTACAGATTTTGACAATGTAAACTTCACAACTGCGCAAATTAAGGAGACAAGTTTTATTCTATGCAGTTTAAAAGATACCAACTTTTCTCAAATGAATCTTTGTCAATGTAATTTTACTGATTCTGATTTTTCAGGAGCCAATCTAAAGAAAACAGATTTAAGCAATACCATCTGCAAACAGACATGCTTTGAAAAAGCCGATCTGTCAGGGTGCAGTCTGACATATTCCAATTGCAAAACTGCAGATTTCACACAGGCGAAACTGATTGGTGTTAATTTTTCATACTCTGATTTAAGATCTGCCTGTTTTGTAAATGCTATTGCTTCAGAATCAAATTTCAGCAGAGCACAAATGGATCGGGCTGAATTTAATCATGCTGACTGCAGAGATTCTCTTTTTCATCATGCTAAATTAGTCTATTGTGATTTTTCCCATGCAATGCTTGAAAAAGCTGATTTTTACAAAGCTGATTTAAAACAGGCATTATTGCATAGGATTCATGATAAAAAAACAAGATGGAATGGTTCAAAAAGAGTTTTAACTGAATATACTGACAAGGATCTTGCCATGGCTGAGGATTTCAAACCTCCTCAATATAAAAAATAGTTATCCGTTGTCAGTGTTCAGTTCACAGCATACTGATAACTGATAACTATAATATTTTTTTATTTGCTCTGCTATTGAATAAGTTAGAAATTAACAATAAAGAGGAGACAAAACAATGCTTTCAATTGCTTCAAATCTTTCTAAAATAGATTCTCAAAAATATATTGGCCCGGCAAAAGTGTTAAAAACTGATGGAAAAGAAGGTTTGGTCCTGCTTGAAATTAAAAAAAATAATATCACAATGGAAACCTGGGCAAAAACTGCCCTTGCCCATGAGGCACAATTTTTCCCAGGGCAGTCGGTATTAGCACTTGGTGATGAAATAAACGGCATGTATATTACAGGTCTGCTTGATCTGAATATACCTGAAACAAAAGAGTCACAACCAATTTTTACAATGAACAATGGAATTTATGGATTAATTAATAAAAAAGAGAGGGATCAAACATTCAAGCTCATGTCAGACTCAGGAAGATTAATATTTTCCTATGATTCAAAAACAAGAAAAAGCACTATCAATATTCATTCGGGTGATCTTGATTTTGTAACACATCAGGGAAAAATCAATTTTAAATCTGTAGAAGATATCAATTTTACAAGTGAACAATCCGTAAATATTAAAGGTGGGTCTGGTATTAATTTAGGAACTGCTGATTCTTCAGGAGCCATGGTGTCAAATATACAAATGAACCAGAGAGGTCTGAAATTCATTGCTTCCAATCTTGGTGTCATTACCCGAAAAGCTAGTCTGATAGTTCAAGATTTAAAATATAGAGGAAAAAAGATTTCAACCACGGTTGATTCTATTCTTTTAATAGCAAAAAGAACAGAAACCATTGCAAAACAGATTTTTGAAAAAGCAAAAACCGTTTATAAGCAGATAGAGGGATTGCGTGATATCAAAGCAGGCCGATTAAAAACATTGGTAAAAACGACACTGCATGTAAAATCCCAAAAAGCTTATCACAAAGCTGAAAAGAGTTATAAAATCAATGCAGACAAGATAGATCTTGGATAAGGAGAAAATACTATGGTAGCAATTTTTCCCGGTTCAACCATGGCAGGAGGAACATGTCTGGCAGTACCTGATGTATGCCTTACACCTGCACCTCCGGCACCACCGGTACCTATACCCTACCCCAATACCGGCATGCTTAATCAGGCAAAAAAAACATCAAGTAAAGTAAAGTTTGCAGGGAAAAAAGTTGTTACTGTAAAATCTGAAATTTCCCGTTCCATGGGAGATGAAGCAGGTGTCAACAAGGGTGTCATATCAGGAATGAACATGGGAAAAATTAAATTTAAAAAAGGCAGTTCAAAAGTAAAAATAGAGGGGCAGAATTGTGTGCATCTTACATCGGTAACTGGACATAATGGGGCCAATGCCAATATGCCAGCCGGAGCACAGATTGCACCAAGTCAAACCAAAGTTAAAGTTTCACCATGATCATGCCAAGGACGTTGTAGAATAATAGCGTCCATATTACTTTTTTTAATTTTCTCACTTTTATACAACACTGGAAGAGACCTTTGAATAATGTTCAATTTTGTTTTAGTGCAAGGAAGATGAAAATTATAACCGGAGGAATACATTAAGTATTTTGAGGATTATCATTTTCATATTCCGTGGCAATTGGGCAAAAGGGAATATTATTCAAAGGTCTCAGGAATTAATCTGGGCAATAACAACAGTTATATTATCTTTACCCAGTGACTCTTTTGCGTTTTCAACAAGAATTTCAACATTTTGATTGTCATCTAAAGAAGAGTTTAACACCTCTTCTATTTGAGGTATCTCAATTATATCGGTAAGTCCATCTGAGCATAAAAGGAATCTGTCACCCGTTAAAATTTTACCCTTTAGTATATCCAGTAACGGGTTCTCCTCTATTCCAACAGCTCTTACAATAATATTTTTAAAAGAATGCTTTTTTGCCTCTTCTGGAGTGATCAAGCCC
>CAZYDL010000284.1:0-4684 GCA_964646305.1 uncultured Desulfobacula sp.
CTACAATAACCACTAAAATATCAAAAGCATTCATATCTTCCCTTTATGTCATTTTTTATTATTACCAATACTGGACATGGAAACAATCAGCATTTTCCACAAGCATGTCAACCGATTTTTCAATAACAATATAGTGGTTTTATAGTCAAGATTTTTATTGACCTTTAAACAAATATTATGCACCCTGTAAGGTATGAAAAGTATTAATTTTAAAAACCTTGAGATCACAAGAGAACTTTTTGGGCAGCATAACAATAACTTAGATAAAATTTGTAATGCCTTTAAAGTTACAATCAATACAAGAGGTACTTCCTTATTGATCAATGGCAGGGATGATGATGTAAAGCTTGCGCAAACATTAATCAAAGAACTTTATAATCTTTTCCAGGATAATTTTTGCCTTGTGGAAGCTGATATTGATGCAGCAATTAATACCATTAAAAACAATAATAATCCAAACTTAAAAGAGATCTTCCAGACAACGGTTTTCAAAACCATCAGAAACAAGGCAATAACTGCGCGGAATCCTTCCCAGCAAAATTATGTCAAGGCAATTAAAAAAAATGATATTATTATTTCCATAGGTCCTGCCGGAACAGGCAAAACTTATCTTGCCATGGCCATGGCCATGGCTTCCTATTCAAAGGGAGAGGTTAAAAAAATAATATTAACAAGACCTGCGGTGGAAGCGGGAGAAGCCTTGGGTTTTCTGCCTGGAGACCTTTCCGAAAAGATCAACCCATATCTTCGCCCTCTGTATGATGCACTGTATGATATGATGGATTTTGAAAAGGCAAAAACACTGATTGAACAGGATACCATAGAAATCGCCCCCCTTGCATTCATGCGGGGCAGGACTCTGAATAATGCTTTTATTATTCTTGATGAAGCCCAAAACACAACCTCTCAACAGATGAAAATGTTTTTAACCCGCATTGGATATGGATCCAAAGCAATTGTCACCGGTGATATCACCCAGGTTGACCTGCCAACAGGAAAAAAATCAGGTTTGATTGAAGCAAACAAGATATTAACCGATATTAAAGGGATTGAATTTATCTATTTCTCAAAAAATGATGTTGTCCGGCATAAACTTGTATCAAATATTATAGACGCCTATGAAAAAAAATAAAACAGAAAACAGCCTTGACCAGGTAAAGGCATTTTTTCTAGAATCCTCTTCAATGCTGTGGGCAATGCTTATTATTATCACCATTGCCTTTACCATTACCAACTATCCAAAACAGAGTAATATCTCCTATCTTTATATTATTGGAGATATTGCAAAAAGGGATATCAAAGCTCCAAGAAATTTTTTTGTTGAAGACGAAAAAGCCACAAATCTTAAAAAGTTTGAAGTTAAAGAATCTGTTAAGGTTGTATATGACTTTGATGCCGGCCTGTTAAAGAACATTTCATCCAATATTGATGCTGCAATGCAAATACCAAGGCAGTTATTTATAAAAGCAAACAGCCATGACCAGGAACCTGATCCAACATTTGCAATTATTTTGGACACCAAGCAGGAATTTGAAGAAAAATTGGGAATTGAAATCAGTAAAGGCGCATATTCCATTTTTTACAAATATAAATTCTCAAAAGAGATTGCAATAAAACTCAAAACCATCATTAGCAATATTCTTACCAACGGTATAGTGGCAAACAAAGAACTTTTACTTAAGGAAGAACATAAGGGGATTTTTCTTCAAACCATAGGATCAAGGCAGGAGAGAACCGTTAATAACTTAAAAATCTTTTACAGTCCAGACCAGGCTAAAGCCATGGTACGCATTGAAGGCCAGCCTATTCTAAAAGATCTCAACTATAATCTTTCCAACCTGATTGTTGACATTTGTCAACGATTGCTCCAGCCCAATATTACCTTGAACAAGCACAAGACTGAAAGAAGAATCCAGAAAGCTGAATCCCTGATCAAACCAATTTTATACAAGATCAAACAAGGAGAGATGATCCTGAGGGAAGGAGAAAGGGTAGATAATGTACAATTGGTAAAACTTCTTGCCCTTCAATCCCAGGTCAAAGAGAAGGATATCCTGATTTCCAGCGCTGGAATTGCTTTAATTGTTTTTTTCTCCATACTGATTATGTATATTCTTTTTTTAAAGGATCATAAAAAACTACAAAAAGACCATAACAAGCATATCCTGTTTTTATCATCCGGTCTTGCCCTTTATCTTGCCTTTGCAAAATTTACCACCTATGTTGCACTCTCCTCAAACTCCGGTGTCACCTGGGATCTATCAGCAATATCATTTTTCATGATCATACCTATTCCGGCAGCAGCAATGCTTACCTGCATATTCCTGGGGTTTGACATTGCTGTCTTTTTCACAATTATTCTATCTTTGCTTACAAGTCTTGCTTTTAAAGGCAGTTTTGAAGTCTTTCTTTTTTTCTTTTTATCAAGCATTACTGCGGCTTTCTGGGTCCGAGGGAAACAAGAGCGGAAAAACTTTATTACAGCTGGATTCAAACTGGCTGTTTTCAATGCTGTACTGGCTGTTTCGCTGGGATTTTACTCCCTTGCCCAGCCAGATATCATTATCCTTACAAAAGAGATAGCTTTGGCTTTTTGCGGTGGTATTTTTGCAGCTATCCTGACCATTGGTTTTTCACCACTCATTGAAATCCTTTTTAACTATACAACTGACTCTAAACTCCTGGAATTTTCAAACCTTGACCAGCCTTTGATTAAAAGACTGATGATTGAAGCCCCTGGAACATATAACCACAGCGTTATAGTTGCCACCCTTGCAGAAGCTGCTGCCTTGGCCATAGATGCAAGCGGCCTTAAAGCAAAGGTGATGAGTTATTATCATGATATTGGAAAACTGGATCAAAAATTATATTTCATTGAAAACCAGGCCGACGGTAAGAACAGACATGATAAAATCTCGCCTTCCATGTCAGCCCTTGTTTTAATAGGGCATGTCAAAAAAGGAGTTGAACTTGCAAAGTCAAACAGACTCGGCAATGAGATCATTGAAGGAATTACTCAACATCACGGCACTTCTTTGATTAAATATTTTTATCAAAAAAGCTTAAAAAGCGGTAATACCACCGTAAAGGAAGAAAATTTCAGGTACCCAGGGCCCAAACCCCAAACCAGAGAAGTGGGTATTGTCATGCTGGCAGATGTTGTTGAAGCAGCTGTCAGAGCACTGGAACGTCCCACGCCTGCAAGGATTCAGGGACGTGTAAAAGAGTTGGTTAATGATATTTTTGCAGATGGGCAATTGGAAGAGTGTGAACTGACTTTAAGGGACCTTCACCAGATTGCAAAAAGCTTTAATAATATTTTAACCAGTATTTACCACAGCCGCATAGAATACCCGGATAAATCAACTGGGAAAAACCAGGGTAAGAATCAGGGTAAAAACATGGAAAAGAAAAAAGAAAAAAATGGAAGAGATACTGATAGACAATCAGCAAAAAAAGAGCATGCCAACGGCAATGATCAGGGAAAAGATAAAACAGATCTTAAACGCCTTGGATTATAATTTCACTGAGATATCTGTGGTAATTACTGATAACAACCAGATCCAACAACTTAATAAAACATATAGAAATGTTGACAAGACGACAAATGTTCTGGCTTTCCCCATGCAGGAAGGTCAATTTGGAGATATTACTCCAGGGCTTCTTGGTGATATTGTTATTTCCTGTGAAACAGCTCAAAAAGAAGCAGACAATGCAGACATCACCCTTATGGAAAGGATGTCCCAGCTTTTAATTCACGGAATCCTGCATTTAATTGGATTTGATCATGAGACAAGTGAGATGGATGCAAGAAAAATGGAAGAAAAAAGCCTTGAACTTTTAAGGCAAATTGAAAATAATAAAGACCTGAATGCATTTTAAATAACGGAGGGATTAACCTATGGCTCAACTTGCAGTAAATGTGGATCATGTAGCAACTTTAAGGCAGGCCCGGGGGATCAATTATCCAGAACCTGTTGCAGCTGCTGTTGCGGCTGAAACAGCAGGTGCTGATGGAATTGTTGTTCATTTAAGAGAAGACCGCCGTCACATAAATGAGCGGGATGTCAGGCTGTTAAGAAAAATTGTATTATCCAAACTTATACTGGAAATGGGTGCCACAAGCGAGATGCTTGGAATCGCGCTTGATATAAAACCAGACTGCGTAACCCTTGTTCCTGAAAAAAGAGAAGAGCTGACCACAGAGGGAGGGCTCGATCTTATTACCCATGAAGACCATATAAGAGAAGCTGTTTCAACCCTGAAAAATGCTGGAATTGCAGTTTGTATATTTATTGATCCTGATCTTGACCAGATCAAAATTGCCCATAAAATTGATGCTGACATGATAGAAATTCATACCGGGGCTTTTTGTGATGCCATAACTGCCATCCAGAAACAGCAAGAATTTGACAGAATTATCAATTCCGCCAAATTTGGCTCCAAGCTCAAACTTGAGGTAAATGCCGGTCATGGAATCTGCTATAACTCCATTAAATCTTTTGCAGGGCTTCACGAAATCAATGAATTCAGCATAGGCCACAGTATTGTTGCACGCGCAATACTCACAGGAATGGAACAGGCTGTCAGGGATATGAAAGAACTTATTTTCAAGCTTTGATAATGGGGGAAAAAATGTTATTTTAAATAAGCTAAACCAAAACAAAATATAATAATTTAACGA
>CAZYDL010000285.1:0-4665 GCA_964646305.1 uncultured Desulfobacula sp.
ATGGTCAAACCAGCCTGGTTTTCCAAACCTGTAAACCTGATCATCAAGCTGTGCTTCCACACCAAAACCGCCATGGGCTTTAAAATTTTGCGGATCAGTTAAAGATAGATTCTTTTTTTGTGCAAATATGACTATTGCCTTGCCAATTGGGTGTTCAGAACCTTTTTCCAAAGAGGCTGCAAAAGTAAGGAGTTCTTCAGGAGATATGTTAAATTCTTTATTGGGAATCTTGTCAACAACTGTAGGCTTGCCCATGGTTATGGTACCTGTTTTATCAAGCACAATGGTTTTAAGTCTTGCAGCATTTTCAAGTGCTTCGCTTCTTTTAAATAAAATTCCATTTTCAGCACCTTTGCCGGTTCCTGCCATGATGGCTGTGGGAGTTGCAAGCCCCAATGCACATGGGCATGCAATAACAAGGACTGCAACCATTCGTATCATGGAAGGGACAAATTCTCCTGTTATTCCCCACCAGATTCCAAAAGTAAAAATTGCAATAATGATTACAGCAGGAACAAATACGGCTGCCACTTTATCTGCAAGAGCCTGGATTGGGGCTTTACTGCCCTGGGCTTCCTGGACAAGCTTTATGATCTGGGAGAGAGCAGTATCTTTGCCCACCCTGGTGGCTTTGAATTTTAAAAGTCCTGCACCATTAACTGTACCGCCTGTGATTGCATCTTTTTTTGCCTTGTCAACGGGAATAGGTTCTCCTGTCAGCATGGATTCATCAATGGTTGAGCTGCCTTCAATAATTACACCATCCACTGGAATACGTTCACCCGGGCGAATTACAACAATATCATCAAGTTTCACCTTTGATATGGACACCTCTTTTTCCACACCATTTTCAATAATAAAGGCTGTTTTAGGCTGAAGCCCCATGAGTTTTTTTATGGCACCTCCGGTTTTACCTTTGGTTCTGGCTTCAAGAAGCTTGCCAAATTTAATCAAAGTGATAATGACAGCAGAAGTTTCAAAATAGACATGCCCCGCAAGTCCTGGAAGCACAAGAATGGCAATGGAATAAAAATATGCCACAGAAGAGCCCAGGGCAATCAATACATCCATATTGGCGCTTCTGTTTTTTAAATTTTTATATGCCCCTATATAATAATCTATCCCTGTATAAAACTGGACAGGTGTTGCAAGAAAAAGGAAAAACCAGTTTACCCATGGAGCATGGCTCCAGGAGCCAATCAGACCAAAATCCCTTGACATACTCATAAGAAACAAAGGCAGAGCAAAAGCAGCACCAATAATAAATTTTTGTGTCTGATCCTTGATTTCCGCATTTCTTGCAGTCTCCTCAGTATCTTTTGAAGGAACTTGAAAGCCCAGATCTTCAATTTTATCAACAATGTCACTTAAAGAGATTTTATCAGTATCAAATGATATCACTGCCTGGTCAGCTGCAAAATTCACATTGGCATTTGAAACACCATCGAGTTTGCTGACTGTTCTTGTAATATTTGCAGAACAATTGGCACAGCTCATTCCGGTAATAGGCAGGGTCAGCGTTTGTTCTTTCATGGAAGTTCTCCAAAAATTATTATATTTCAAAGTTATACTTTACATCTTAGATTTAATATAATCACAAAAATATGATTTTCAAAAAACTCTCAAAATTTTCTACTTGTTTTTATTTTACCTGTTTTTTAAAAGCCTTGTCAGTCCATGCAACCATCTGCTTTTATTTAAAATCAGATTAATAATTGAAATTTTGAAGCAGTATAGAGAGGCAATTGTATGGTGTTATTTATTGAGGGAAGCATTGGACGACCACTGAGCAAAAGTGCTGTTGCTGGAGAATAATATTGTTTATAAATTTTTCTTTCCATTTGTCTCCTTCACTTTTTAATAAGAAATAGTTCTTTATATAAAGAAAAAGAAAAAAAACAATTTATTCTATGAAAAAATGTAATTACTAACTCAAGAAACTTTTGCTTGACTGCAAGGATCTCATTGAGAATCACAATAGTGACCTTATCCATCCAAAAAAAGTATTGCCTTTAAGAGATTCTTTTTCCGATGATTCAAAAAGATGATTCATCCTGTCAATATCTGAGAACCTGTCTTTCCGGGTGGTGATTGGTTTGTCAGGGTCAAGGTGCTTTATTATTTTGGCTGGGTTCCCGGCTGCAATCACATTTGGCGGAATATTACTGGTTACTACAGCTCCTGCACCAATGATGCTGTTTTCACCGATGGTCACACCTTTACAGACTATAGCGCTGTCCCCGATCCAGACATTTTCCTTGAGGATAACCCGGCTTGTCTCACTTGGGGGCATAGAGCGGTCATAAATGCCATGCCAGTCAGAATCAGTAATGTAAACATGGCTTGCCAGCATGCAGGAGTCTGCAACCTTTATGCTGTTGGCAGCACTGATTCTCACTCCAGGAGAGATAAGAACATGGTCTCCAATAATAATGCCGTCAATATTTTTTTTATCTGACCACACAGTCAGCCTTGTTTTTTTATCGGAACACCCAAGAAGAGTAATATTGCTTCCTATGGTGACAGGGCTGCCAAATATTTCAATATACCAGGGTTTGACAATAAAAGGATGTTTGCCAAGATGCTTTAACTGGGGAGCAAGTTTGTGGCGGATATAAATATGCTGGAGCCTGTACCAGAGCTGCTTTATATAATAGGGACGATAATCTTTTATCAATGTTAATAAACCTCTTTATTTAAAGCCGTTCCACTTAAAGCCATTCCAGGAATTATGATTAAAAAGGCCCGAGGCTGGAGTTAAAGAGTATAATGCATCTGCTGCCAAGAGAACCACTGCATTTGTCCAGGAAATTTTTTCTTCGGGCCAGATAACCATGTCAGGATAGGTATAGCCGCACCAATATGTTTTATCATCATAAAACCTGTCTTGAATCCAGGAAAAGACAATCCTGGCTTTTTTAACACAACCCATGCCGTATAAAGCCAGGACAAGTTCACATGTTTCTGCAATGGTGATCCATGGCTGGTCAGACACGCATCTTACACCCTGCTCTTCTATGACATATTTATTCCAATACTTTTCAATTCGTTTGAAGGCTTTCTCCCCTGTCAATGCACCGCTTAATATGGGGTAGAACCAATACATGGAGAATCTGGATTTACTTACATTATAATTATGGATATTGTTGTTCAATGAATTGCCAAGCTGATCAAATGCTTTTTCCCATGATTTCTTCTTTTTGCCAAGAATATCTGCAATTGCAAGAGCACATTTTAAACTCATGAAAATCGAGCTTGCTCCTGTTAAAAGAGACATGGGATCAACTATGCCTCCGGGGCTTTTTGCCCAGAAAATCTCGCCTGTTTTTGTCTGGAGACTGATGGCATAATTGATGCCTTTTTCCATTGTGGGCCAGTAATATTCAAGGAGTTCAGTATCTTTACTGCACAGCCAGGTATGGAAAAGACCAACACTTATATAAGCTGCCATATGGGTTTCACAGGTTTTATCTTCTGGTTTGCCATTGATATAGGATGAATACCATGAGCCGTCTTTGTTCTGCATATTCTTTAACCATTCAAAGGCAAGATAAGATGCTGTAAATTTTTTTCCAATATTCAATCCCATGATTGTTTCAACAAGATCCCAAGGGTCTGTTTTTCCATCTTTATGCCAGGGGATATCACCGGATTCTTTTTGAAGATTTAGAATAAAGCTGATAACTGAATCTATATTCAGGACTTCAGACGTTTTAATTATTGGACTTTCCACTGGCATTAAATATCTCCGACCAAAAAAATTACTTTGATACCCCTTTAAAATTATTGAAAGCACATTATCAAAAAATTTTGGTTCTTACAAGGAGTATGAACTCTTAAACATGAATTAGTATTCATAAATTTTTATTTTTGCTTTAGGATAAATATAGTAAGTATCCATAAAAGCTTTAATAGATAACACTTTGAAATTGAATGGTAATTTTTCTTTAATTTTATCCTTGACAAAGCTTGTAATTATCTGTTATTCAAAATGAATACTCATTCATATTATTATGAACAACCTTTAATATAGGAGGAAATTATGACAAGAAAAATTAGAAAAGCCGCAGTTATAGGTTCTGGAATCATGGGGGGCGGGATTGCTGCTCTTCTTGCCGGTGCTGGTGTAAAAGTGCAGCTTCTGGATATTGTTCCATTTGACTTAAGTGATGAAGAAAAAAAAGACCCTGTTGCCCGTAACCGCATGGTAAAAGCTGGATTGGATGGAGCTTTGGCATCTGCCCCTTCTCTGTTCTTTAATAAAAAAGATGCAGGTTTAATATCCATTGGAAATCTTGAAGATGATATTGATTCTTTAAAAGAGTGCGACTGGATCATTGAAGTTGTGGTTGAAAATCTTAAAATTAAAAGAGAACTTTTTACAAAAATTGAAAAATTAAGGAAAAAAGATGCCATTGTCTCCACAAATACCTCTGGCATCCCCTTAAAAGACATTTGCGAAGGTTTTTCCAAAGATTTCAAGGAACACTTCATGGGAACCCACTTTTTTAATCCTGTCAGATACATGCATCTTCTTGAGCTGATACCTGGAGCTGATACACTTCCTGAAGTGCTTGACTTTATTGCAGGTTTTGGAGAGAAAAACCTTGGTAAAGGTATTGTCTGGGCAAAAGATACCCCTAACTTTGTAGGTAACAGAATCGG
>CAZYDL010000286.1:0-4651 GCA_964646305.1 uncultured Desulfobacula sp.
CATCAAAAATATCATGAAACAGGATGCACCTATTCTGTTTTATGTGGGCTGCACGGGTGCTTTTAATCTGCCAGTCAGAAATTTTCCAGTAGCAACAGCTTCTATATTCCAAAAACTGGGCCTTGATTTTGGTATTTTGGGAGAAAATGAAATTTGTTGCGGTTCCACTGCCATGAGGCTTGGCGATGTGGATGAATTCATACGCGTGGCTGAGACCAATATGAAAATATTTAAAGACCTTCACGATAACCATGGAGTTGAAACTATCGTCACCTCCTGTGCAGGTTGTTTCAGGGCTATGAAAAAAGATTACAGCCTTTCTGATGAATATGAAGAGTATCTTGATGGTATAAAAATTATACATACAACAGATTTTCTTTTCAATTATTTTAAAGAAGGTAAGATGAAATTTACCAAGGAAGTGCCCTGGAAAGTGACTTACCATGATCCTTGCCACACTGGAAGGCATCTGATAGATTTTGATATAGATGAAGATGGCTCCCAACAATGGAAAGGATCTTATCTTGGGAAAAGTGAAGATAATTGCCTCTATGATATTCCCCGTGAGATTCTCAAGGCTATTCCTGGTATTGATTTCAGGGAAATGGATAGAATTCGCAGCAACTCATACTGTTGCGGCGGCGGTGGCGGCGTTATGACTGGATATGGGGACTGGGCTGCGAAAAATGCCGGGTTGAGAATACAAGAAGGTTTGGATACAGGAGCAGAACAAATGGTGTCCATCTGTCCATTCTGTCATTACAATCTCAACGAAGGTTCTAAAAGAATAAAAAGTGACATGAAGCTTTATGATTTAGTAGAACTGATAGACTTGGCACTTTAGAGCATAACAAATCATTAAAATCGGGGGAATGATGAATTTAAAAGAGAGATTTATGAATCAATTGGAAGGGAAAACCGTTGATATGACCCCTGTGGGGTGTACCACGACCTATGGCATGGTTGATTTGATGAAAAAATGCAATGCTGAAAGGCCTTTGGCTGATACAGATCCTGAAGCCATGACAACATTGGCCCTGGCAGGGGAATTGGCCGGGTTTGAAATGGTCAAAGCCATGGGATGGGATATTACAGCCATGAGTGAGGCGTTTGGATGTGGTCTTGGCATTCCGCAAATTGATCTCCAGTATTGTATTAAGGAACATCCCTATGCAGAAAGCCTTGACGGATTGGAGTATCCATCTGATTTTCTAAGCAAAGGAAGATTTCCTATCTACAAAAAACAGTTTGAAATGTTGAAAGCAGAAGTGGGAGACGAGAAGGTAATTTTTGGTGAATCCGAAGGTGCATTTACCTGTGGAGCCAACCTGGTGTCTACTGAAAATTTCATGAGATGGACTTTTAAACGTAAAAAAGATGTTGAAAAAGTTCTTGAAATCACAAAACTGGCAATGATTGATGTCATTAACTTTGCCTTTGAAAATGGTGCTGATTATTATGTAATGGCAGAACCAACAGCAGGTCCTGCTCTAATGAGTCCGAAAATGTTTAAAAAATTTGTAGTACCTATATTGTCTGAAATTGTTGAGAAAACCAATGGACCTCTTGTCCTGCATATTTGCGGCAACACTGATTTAATTATTCCTTTGATGTGTGAAACAGGAGTCAAAGGAATAAGTATTGAAGAAGATGCTAATATGAAAGAAGCGGTTAAAATTGCCCATGAAAATGGAGTGAAGGTATTTGGTAATGTAGCCACGGCTACAACCCTTTTTATGGGAACACCTGAAGAATCCTATAAAGAAGCTTTTGCAGCCCTTGAAAATGGAACTGATTTTCTTTGTCCTGGATGTGGAATTGCCCCGGGATCTCCACTTGAAAATTTACTGCAGTTGAAAAAAGCCAGGGATGATTTTTTTAAATAAAATAATTTAACCCTGGGAAACCTTGTACTCTAAAGGGATCCCTATAACAACACATCATATAATTAGGAGGTAAGAATGAAAAGATTTATCACAATTTCACTGAGTTTAATGGTTGCGATGGTTTTTTTGCTGCCGCAACAAGGACTCGCAAAAAAATCTGTAAACATTGGTGTTCTGGTTCCCCTGACTGGTATTGTTGCGCAGGGCGGTCTTGAGATGAAGTATGGTATTGAAATGGCTGCTGAAGAGAAAGGAACTGTCCTGGGACGACCAATAAAATTATTTGTTGAAGATACCAGGGTTAAACCACCGGTTGCTGTAACAAAAGCGGAAAAACTTGTTTATAAAGATGGTTGTAAAGCCTTGATTGGTGTATTTTCCAGTGGTGTTGGGCTTGCACTCTCCAAGAATATTGATAAACTGAATGTACCATTCTTAAGTACCCATGTGATGACAACTAAATTTTACGGTTTGCATCCTCTTGTTTTTAGAAGTGGTCAATTGGCCAATGACCAGACAGCTTTAGGCAATGTAAAAGGAATCCTGGCACGTCCTGAATTGAAAAAAAAGACTTATTATGTCATTGTGCATGATTATTCATGGGGTCATGATGGTGGTCAGAGATTTATTGACCTTGCCAAAAAAAATGGTATTAAAATTTATAATGACACCTATGACAAGGCACCCATTAAAACCAAAGACTGGTCATCCTATATCAGCAAAATTAAAGCCTCTGGCGCTGATGGTGTTTACATGGTTTTTATTACCAATGTTATTCCTGTTTTTGCCAAACAAATGTCTGATTTCGGACTTCAGGACAAAATAAAGCTCATCTCTGCAGCAGCGCCAGGACCATTGGAATTAGAAGCAGGTGGAAAAGCATGTTATGGTATTTTCGGTGCCTCTGACTGGTCATGGGATGTAAATAACGCTAATTCAGATGCCTGGGAAATGAGATTCTGGAATAAATTTAAAACTATACCTTCTGATGCAGCAGTTCACAGTTATGTTGGTGCCATGAACCTTTTTAATGCCATTGAAAAGGCGGGTAATACTAATGCTAAGGATATTGCAGCAGCTCTCAAAGGTATAAGCTTTGACGGCCCTTACGGTACAGTTAGAATTTCTGCAAAAGACAATTGCATGAGAAATGATGCTGTTTTGACCGAAACCATGGCAGCACCACCAAATCCTTTTGGTGCCAAGGTTTATATGAAAGTTCTAAAAACTTTTACCGCAGACGAACTGGGACCTCCAGAATAAGTGGCGGTTGAAAAAGACTAATTCGTAATTTTTTGTAAATTTCAAATATCTGTATGAAAATATTCAATAAGAGAATATTTTCATACAGATTCAAAGGACAGGCAACAGTATTATGGGCGGAACACTCAGTATTATAGTAGATATATCTTTAAACAGCCTTGTTCTCAGCGGTGTGTTTCTAATTGTAGCTATTGGTCTGAATATTATTTATGGGCTAAGCCGTATAATGAATATGAGCCATGGCGCTTTATACGCTGTGGGTGCCTATGTCGGCTATTCGCTGGTGGCAACCGGTTTAAATTATTTTGTAGCTCTTATCATAGCACCGATTATAGTAGGCGTTATTGGGTTGTTAATAGAACGGAGTATTATTGCGCCTATGCGCAAAAGATCCATGGTATACACACTGATTTTAACCTATGGATTAATGTTTTTTCTTGATGGCATGATCAAAATGGTTTGGGGAAATAAACCGTGTTTTGTTGATTTGCCTGAATTTTTGCAAGGAACAATGCCTATCCTTGGAACTCAATTTCCTATCTTTCGGCTGGCTACTTTGTTTATGATAGCCGGAATAATGGGAGCTTTAATGCTTTTTTTAAGCAAAACCAGGGTTGGATTAATCCTGCGAGCTTCAAGCACAATACCAGAGATGGTATCATGCCTGGGAATTAACATGAACTATGTTCACATGGGTGCATTTGTTCTTGGATGTATTATGGCCGGGGCAGCTGGGATTATTGCAGGTCCCTTGACTACCATTGATCCGTTAATGGGCAGTGAAATGTTGCTCTCTTCTTTTGTCGTAGTTGTGATTGGCGGTTTGGGTAGCCTTAGAGGAGCAGTTTTTGCAGCACTTCTTATAGGTATTGTCCAGACACTTGCAGAATTTTTTATTACTGATCTTGCAATGGTAATCGTTTATATTCTAATGGCGGTTATTCTTGCTTTCATGCCTCGTGGCATTCTTGGAGAAGGAAAGTTTGAATAATGGATAACTCAACAACAATACCAGGTATTAAAAAAGAACTTCAACCTGTAAAAATCTTTGTAATTATTCTGATTTTATGTGGTTTAGGGCTGTTTCCATTTATATCTGGTAATCGGTTTTATATCAGTCTGATAAATGAAATGATGATTTATGGCCTGCTTGCTCTCAGCCTGGATGTGCTCTTAGGATATACTGGATTATTGTCCTTTATGCACAATGCTTACCTGGGGATCAGCGCTTATACTGTTGGACTCTTTTTAATACATATATCACCCACATCATTATGGCTTGCCTGCCTTGCCGGTATCATTTTCACATCCCTTGTTGCACTGCCGGTTGGCTGGGTTCAAGTACGTACAGGAGGCCTGGCATTTGCTTTACTGACAATGGCATTTGGTATGATGTTTCATACAATTGTATGGAAATGGTATGATGTGACCGGTGGGGATGATGGTTTAATGGGTATGCCAAACCCAGACCTTCATCTGTTTGGATGGAATATTGGCAGCAC
>CAZYDL010000287.1:0-4622 GCA_964646305.1 uncultured Desulfobacula sp.
GTGGTATCATAAAAATTACTTTCTATTTTTCAACCAGGGTTTGTCTCTTTTAACAGGTTCTTTAATTGGAGCACATCTGACTTCAATGCAGCCACTACCGGCTATTTTAGATATTTTGTCAAAAAAATCAGGATCACTGCAGGTATTATATTCATTGCCAAGCTTAATCATCACAGGAGTTTTGTCATTGATTGTGATCTTGAGGCAGCAGGTTGAATCTCCAGGATACATTTTGATTATATTTTTTATCTCTTCCAGTATTTTTAAAGAGTGCTCCTGGGCATTAAGATTAATCAGGACACCGCTGGTCCACTCTTTACCGGCATCTTCAATGGTGACAATTTTATGTGCAATTAATTTAACGATATTCTCTTTTTTCTGGACTTTGGCTTCCACTATCACAATGAGTTCATCAGCAAGAATAATATGATTTTTTATATACAGATCTGGAAATACAACGATCTCAATTGAACCTGACTGATCTTCAATGGCACAAAATGCCATCATATCCCCTTTCTTGGTTTTATGAAGCTTGAGGATTTTTATTGTACCTGCCATACGTATCATTTTTCCATCAACAGCATCATGAATACTCACAGAATTTACTGTGGTGAATTGTTGAATCGTTTTTCCATGTCTATCAAGGGGATGGCCTGATATATAAAACCCGAGAGACTCCTTTTCATAGGATAAAAGCTGATTTTCCTCCCACTCCTCCATATCAGGTAATTTAGGGATACTTATGGGTATGGAAGCCCCCATATTTGTATCTGCAAACAAATCAAGCTGGGAATCAGCTTTCTCTTTTTGTATCCTTGAACCGTGATCAAGAGCATCTTCAAGAACAGCCATTAACTGGGAACGCAGGTCTTTTGTTGAATCAAATGCTCCGCATTTAATTAAAGCTTCAAGGGTTTTTTTGTTGACCTTGCCGGTATGAACCTTTTCGCAAAAATCATAGATGCTTTCAAAGTCTCCCTCTTTGTCCCTTGAAGCAATTATGGATTCAACAGCAGCCTGGCCAACATTTTTTACAGCGGCAAGACCAAATCTTATACATCCGTCAGATACATTAAACTCGGAATCGCTTTCATTTACATCCGGAGGTAAAACCTTGATTTGATGGGTTCTGCATTCATCCATATATTTAATGACTGAATCGGAATTATTTTTTTCGCTGGTCATTAAGGCTGCAATGAATTCAAGGGTGAAATTTGCCTTTAAATATGCTGTTTGATATGCAATGAGAGCATAGGCAGCGCTATGGGATTTATTAAAGCCATATCCGCCAAATTTTTCCATGAGATCAAAGAGTTCACCTGCCTTTTTAAGGTCATGGTTGTTCTCCTTTGCGCCCTTTAAAAACAACTCCCTGTGCTCTTCCATCATGGAGACAATTTTTTTACCCATGGCTTTTCTCAGCCCGTCTGCATCAGCCATGGAGTAATTGGCAAGCACCCCGCCAATTTTCATAACCTGTTCCTGGTAAAGAATAACCCCATAGGTCTCCTTTAAAACAGGTTCAAGCTCTTTAAAAAGATAGACAACCTCTTCTGTTCCATGTTTTCTTTTAACATAGGACTCTGCCATGCCGCTGTCTAAAGGTCCTGGTCTGTATAAAGCAACAAGGGCCACAATATCTGAAAAATCTGCAGGTTTAAGTCTTGAAATCAAATCTTTCATACCAGAGCTTTCAAGCTGGAATACACCTGTGGTGTCAGCTTTTTGCAATAGCTTAAACGTTTTTTCATCTGAATAATCAAGATTTAAAAGATCCGGGGGTGTTTTTCCCTGTTTTTTAATCAAATTAATACAATTTTTTATGACAGTAAGATTTCTCAATCCCAGGAAATCAAATTTAACCAATCCCAGTTTTTCAACATAATTCATGTCAAACTGGGTCAGGGTTTCACCCTCCTTGCCCTTATAAACCGGGAGATATTCATTTAAAGGCTTGTCAGAAACAACAACACCTGCAGCATGTGTCGAGGCATGTCTTGGCAGACCTTCCAGCAACAGGGCAACCTCAAGCATCTGGGTTTTTTCTTCAGATTCCTGGCATTTTTCCTTGATTGCCGGAACATCTTCAATGGCTTTTGTAAGATTTTTTGAACCATCGGGAATCATCTTGGCAATTTCATCAACTTCAGATAAAAGGACTCCCATGGCCCTTCCCACATCCCTGATAACAGCTTTGGCTTTGAGTTTTCCAAAGGTAATTATCTGACAGACATACTCTGCTCCGCCATAACGTTCCACAACATATTTATAAACCTGTTCCCGGCCTTCTATGCAGAAATCAACATCAATATCAGGCATGCTCATGCGCGAAGGATTTAAAAATCTTTCAAAGATAAGGCCGTGCTCAATTGGATCAAGGGCTGTAATATCCATGGCATAGGCAACCATGGAGCCTGCAGCTGACCCACGTCCAGGTCCCACCGGCACATTGATTTTTTTTGCATATTCAATAAAATCTGCAACAATTAAAAAATATCCGGGAAATCCCATTTTAAGGATAACCCCGATTTCATAATCAAGGCGGTCTCTATAAACCTTTTCATCAATATCAGGATTTAATTTCTTAATAATCTTAAGCTTTTCTTCAAACCCTTCCATGGCCTTTTTCTTAAAGATTTCATCTTCAGACTCCTCTTTGGACATGGCATATCTTGGGAAATGATAGGTTTTGTCATCAAATTCCACATTGCATCTTGAAACAATTTCTCTGGTATTTTCTATGGCACCTTTGTATTGGCCAAAGGAATCGAGCATCTCCTGGGTGGATTTAAAATACAATTGATCTGAATCAAATTTAAATCTGTCTGGATTGTTATAGGTATCTCCTGTCTGGATACAAAGCAGAATTTCATGGGCCTTATCATCGCCCTTGGAAAGATAGTGGCAGTCATTTGTTGCAACAAGAGGTATGGACAGGCGTTCACTTATATCAATGATGCCTTTATTAACCCTGTTTTGAATCTTCATGCCATTGTCCTGGATCTCCAGGAAAAAATTATCTTCTCCAAAGGTTTCCATATAAAACCTTGCAGCATCATCAGCAGCATCTATTTTATTCTGGATAATGTATTGCGGGATATCTCCTTTAAGGCAGGCTGAAAGCCCTATTAATCCCTTTGAAAAATTTGCAAGAAGCTCTTTGTCAATCCTGGGTTTATAATAAAAACCCTTTAGCTGGGCTATGGAAACCAGTTTGCAAAGATTGGTATATCCTTCACGGTCCTTTGCCAGGAGCACAAGATGGCGCAGGCCTTTGCGATCAACCTGGGTTCTGTCATTTAAAGTTCTTGGAGCGACATAGACTTCACACCCGATGACAGGCTTAATGGATTCTTTTTGTGCTTTTTCATAAAACTGGGCAGCACCGAACATTGTACCGTGATCGGTCATGGATACGGCATCCATACCGTATTCATGGCATTTTTTAAAGAGGGAATCAAGCCTTATGGCACCATCAAGAAGTGAATACTCAGTGTGAAGGTGAAGGTGATAAAATTGAGATTTTAAATCAGGCATTTGTCTTGTTAACTGCCTTCAACCCGGTAATTTGGAGCTTCTTTGGTGATTATAACATCATGCACATGGCTCTCTCTAAGACCTGCAGAACTTATCTTGATAAATCTTGCCTTCTCTTTAAGCTCATCTATGGAAGCTGCACCAAGATATCCCATACCAGCTTTAAGACCGCCTACCATCTGCACAATATTTTCCCTTATTGTACCTCGGAAAGGAATTCTTCCCACAATACCTTCCGGCACAAGTTCATCATCCTGGTTTGTATCTTTTTGATAATAACGATCAGAACTTCCCTGTCTCATTGCTTCAACCGAACCCATGCCGCGATATGCTTTATAGGAACGTCCCTGATAAATAACCATCTCTCCGGGGCTCTCCTGGGTGCCTGCCAGAAGACTTCCAAGCATAACACTATCAGCACCTGCGCCAATGGCTTTTGCAATATCGCCGGAATATTTAATGCCGCCGTCTGCAATAAGTGGAATTCCACTCTTCTTTGATATCTCTTTGCAGTTTTCAATTGCAGTCAATTGGGGCACACCAACTCCTGCAACAATACGGGTAGTACAAATAGAACCAGGGCCTATACCAATTTTTACAGCATCAATCCCGGCATCAATCAAAGCTTTTGCACCTGATTCCGTTGCTACATTACCGGCAATGAGCTGGCAGTCGGGAAAGCTGTTCTTTATTTTCAAGACAGCATCAATTACATTTTTTGAATGACCGTGGGAAGTGTCTATAACAAGGACATCAGCGTTTGCCTGTAACAAAGACTCAACCCTTTCCATCATGTCAGAACCAACGCCAATGGCTGCACCAGCGCGTAATCTTCCAAGGGAATCCTTGCAGGAATTGGGATATTTTTTTATTTTCTCAATATCTTTTATGGTAATCAAACCCTTTAGTTTGCCAAGGGCATCCACAACAAGAAGTTTTTCTATCCTGTGTTTGTGAAGCAGTTTTTTAGACTCTTCAAGGGTACATTTTTCACGAACCGTCACAAGGTTTTCACTTGTCATGACAGCCTTGGCAGGTTTGTCCAGATTGGTTTCAAATCTTAAGTCCCGATTTGTTACAATACC
>CAZYDL010000288.1:0-4601 GCA_964646305.1 uncultured Desulfobacula sp.
TCTTTACCCATACCAACATTATTGCCAGGATGAATTTTGGTTCCAACCTGTCTTACAAGAATATTGCCTGCAACAACATTTTCTCCGCCAAATCTTTTAACTCCACGGCGCTGGGCATTGGAATCACGACCGTTTTTAGTGCTACCGGCTGCTTTTTTATGTGACATTAGATTTCTCCTTACTATTTTTTAAATAAAAGAGCCAATTTAAATTTTATAGCTCTTTTAGATTCTATTGTGGTAACTCCTCAATCCAGAACGCCTGTGGCGGTTAAACTGCTATGGAATCTATTTTGATTTCAGTATAAAATTGTCTGTGGCCCTTCAATCTTCTAAAGCCTTTACGGCGTTTGTATTTGAAGACCAGTGTCTTTTTGCCTTTTGCCTGATCCATGATGTGAGCTTTTACAGAAGCATTCTCAACTTTTGGATTGCCAAGTGTGATGGTTTCACCATCTGAATACATGAGGACATCATTAAATTCAATTTGAGAACCTTCGGTACCTTCAAGCTTTTCAACCTTCAGTGTCTGGTCTTCATGAACCTTATACTGCTTTCCTCCGGTTCTGATAACTGCGTACATTTTTAAACTCTCCTTAAATTTTCAATACTTTTCGCACCATATTTTTTACAATGTTAAAGAACTCGTAATACTATACTTAATCCTAAAAATTGTCAAGCATTTGAAGAGAGAATTTTTGATTATATTATTGGTCTTGAATAAAAATATCGGCAACAGAGTCATATTTTGATGGATGGGTTTTGATAAATTTGAGGATGACCTTATTATCCGGGTTTTCAAGAAGTTGAAAGATATAATATTGAAAAATTTTAAAGGAAGTAATACCAGCATCACTTAAAAGGTTTTGAGGTGTCCTGTCGTGTATGGTATCAGCAATAGTGATATCAGCGTATTTTATGTCATCCTTTAAAAGATATCCCATTATAGAAGTTTTAGTCTGATTTTTTTTTACATACAATAATATGGATTTCAGGAAAAAAGAGACAGCTGAAAGTTTTGCTGCAAGACAATTGTCTTTTTTACATAAATCAAGGTGCAATCTAATTTTTTTTAAATATAATTGCCTGGTGTGTGTTGCAAGGTTTTTAAAATTAGTATCAAAAAGAAATTGTTTTTTTAAACGTTTGAATACAGTTCTGGTCAATTGTTTCCTTTGAAGCCTTGGTTTTTCGTCAAAAATTGACAAATACTCCTTAAGGCTTCTCATGCCGGGAGGAGTCAATGGTTCTTTACCGTTGTCCAGGATAATGGACTCAATTTGCACATCAAGAAGATAATCAAGATATATAATTTTCTTGTTAAGATTGTACCCTTTAAGCGGCTTGAAATAATCAACAAGCAGGGCATCTCTGCCTATTGTTTTTACTGGGAAAAAATTGGTTTTACAGGTTATGGGTATTTTTTTATGGCCAAAGGGGTGCAAAGCTGTGGTAAAGGTCGGGATAATTATAAAAGCTGCAAAAGGTGTTATTTCTGTGCCGTATCCATCTGTGATGGATGGTTTTATGGAGATAAAGTCTTCATCAAGTCCTGCCGGGATTAAAAGCTCGTCCAGATCATGCTGTTTGCTGATTGGAGATTTTAGATTTTTTTCTATTGCAGTGATGCGGGCTTTATTTTTAGAGGTAATACTGACAGCAAGGTTGGCATTTGATTGAACAAGGTTTTTTAATAAAGATTCTTTGCCCTTTGGAACCTTTGTAAGGATATTGTATTGCAGTGTCAGTTTCTGCATATGCTCTATTATATCAGATATGTTTTTTCCCTTTTTGTCAAAACCATGTTTTTCTTCTTTCCAGTGATTTTTTTCCATCCAGTCAAGGGGATCAGAAGCACCATAAAGTGAAATCTCTTCATTTTTCTGCTCTTCCATAAAAAAGAGAATTTTTTTAATGGCATTAAAGGAAAAATGTGATCTGACCTTGGGTAAAGCCCACTCATTGCATCGCCTGCAAAAATTTGAGCATCCAATGGTCAATTGAAATGTCATGGCAGTTTTAAAGAGCAGATTTTTTTGTGCCTGATTTAAACCAAGCATCTCTTCCCAGGATTGAAAATTAATATGGGTAGTTGTCCTGGTGGATTTTTTTATGGAAGAGATAAGATAATTCTTAAGAAATTTATCTTTTTTGTTTAGTTTAATCCAAATATGTTCTGGAATTTTCGGGGAAAACTTTTTAATAATGAGATGAATCTGATTTAATAATTTTTCTGAGTTTTCATCCAATGATACAATGGATTTTATATGTTGAAGAATACTATTAAAAATTTCATGGGCTTTGTGATTATTTTTTTCATATAGCGCAAGCAGGAGTTCATTTTTGCTGTTTTCAAGAAAGGAATCATCTGTCTGCACATTGTATCTGTTCCGGGGTGTCATCATAATGCTGCAGCATGTTAATTCCTTTAAATATAAAATGCAAATTTAAAAATAAAAATTTTCATCAAATTAATATCCTAAACAGGAAAGTTACTCTATTATGATTGTTTCAATTAAAAGAGCTGAATTTTAATGCAGGTCTGTTTTTGATCAAACAATCATTGATTATTTTCCTCATCAAATCCAGGGGCACTGCCATGTTGCATTCCGGGAGATGATTCCATGGAAATTTCTCTTTGACCGGAAGGTTTGAACTGGAGCATAAATCCTTTGTTTCTTGCCTGGATTTCATATCTGCCATGATTTATTCTCAAGGCATCCATGGGACTTACTACTATGGCTGCCTGATTTTGAACCGGGCAGAAATGTTCACAATAGCCGCATCCAGCGCATTTATTTTCAATGACATGGGGAACTGGAACTTTATTACTTTTTTCTTTTAAAAAATCAATGGCATCATAGGGGCAGACTTCATCACACACCATGCAGCTTTTATTAAATTCCCATGCAAGGCATTTTTGTCTGATAATTTGGGCAGTGCCTGTTTTTGCCCAGATTCTATCTTTGTTTTCAATGGACCTGATTGCACTAGTAGGACAGACTTTCCCACATTCATGGCATTGAGGATCACAAAATCCACGTCGTGGTGTCAAAGCAGGTGAAAATAGGGCAGGGAACCCGGCAGCAAGCCAGATGGGCTGTAAGGTGTTGGTGGGGCATGCTGTCATACATTCACCACACCTCACACACCTTGATAAAAAATCTGTTTCCATCACTGCTCCGGGCGGCCGAACCAGGTCCTTTGCGCCAACCTGGCCTTCTCCGGGTTTGCCGTACAATGAATACAGCCCGGTCAAGGACAAAACAGCCGTACCAGCACCAAACAGTCCAAAGGATACAAGCTGGCGCCTTTTTGGGGAAAAAGTTTTTAATGCAGTGGTTTTGCTGTCCTTTGACAGACTGAATGAGACAGCTTTTTCCGGGCATATCTCCTCACATCTTCGGCAGACAATACACTCTGAATGAAATGCATTTTCAGGGTTTTCAATTTCCATGGCAGACATGGGGCATTGCCTGACACATTTACCGCACTGGTTACATTTGTCAGACACCTGCCTGCGAATCATGGGTGACTTTGAGAAAAGAGCTAACAATGCACCTGACGGGCAAAGGTATCTACACCAAAACCGGGGTGAAAATACAACCATGCCAAAAACTACAATAAAAAAGAACAGGATAAAAAACTGGGTGGTAAAGCGGATGGTTCTGATCTGTGCATAACTGATGAAACTGATATCCAGCATATCCCCCAGAGGCCTGACAATATCCAGTATTTCTCTTGATAAAAACGAAATCACAGGAAATAAGATTAATCCATAAAACCGGGTAATCAGGGAGAGGGGGGATGCAAAAAAAACATATGACACTCCGAACAGTGCTGATCCAAGTAAAAAGGCAAGAATTAAATATTTTATTTTTACCAGGTTTTTTATTTTGAATTGGTTTTTTGAAAATAAATATGTGTTGTTTTTAAATCCAAACAGAGCATCTGTAACATCCAGGGTGGTTCCCATAGGACAGATATAGCCGCAGAATACCCTGCCGATAAAGGGTATGGATAAAAGAACAACTGCTGCTGGAATAAAAGAAAATAAAATAATCCTGGCACTGATGGCAGTGATAGACACCAGGGCAGGATCCATTCGGAGAAAAAAATCTAAAGAGGACATTGAAAGCCCTGAAAAGGAAGCTATTGTCAACAGGGTTAAAAACAAAACAAGGCAAAAGGTTTGCACCAGGCGTTGGAACCTGATCATAGAGATATGGTTTTTACAAATAAATTTTCAATGTCTGCACGGCCCAGACCCCGTTCATGGGCAAGTTTTACGTGACGCACCTGGAAGGGTTTGAATTTTTTGCCGTACCATTCAAAAGATGCAACAGCATAGGCATCCGCAGCTACCATATCCTTTGATGCAATGATGGTATCTTCTCTTATAACCTTGCCTGGACCTCCTGGGCCGCCTGTACTGAGTACCCTTGTGCCATCTATGATAGTTAAATCTGCTTTTAAAAAACTTGCCATGTCCACAATGGTTTCATGAAGATCCATACGGTGCATGATACCCCGGTTATAAATCAATCCCATCATTCCTTTCATGGAAAGGCTGACCCCTGTAGCTGAATGACTTTTTGCCAC
>CAZYDL010000289.1:0-4588 GCA_964646305.1 uncultured Desulfobacula sp.
TTTTTATTTAAATAATCATAAGGTATTAAGATGAGTCTAATTTCTATTTTCAGTTTTGCCATTGCAATCTTTGTGCTTGCAGCAACTCCGGGTCCTGGAGTGTTTGCAATAATTTCAAGATCCCTTGCATCGGGTTTTAAACCCACACTCGTGATGATTGCAGGATGTATAACCGGTGATATTATTTTTTTATTATTTGCCATCATGGGCATGTCTGTCATGGCCCAGACAATGGGAAGTTTTTTTATTGTGGTCAAGATCCTTGGTAGTACATATCTGATTTTTCTCGGGTTCAAGATTTGGATGGCAAAGCCTGAACCAGTCCATCAGCAACAAAATAGTATGGGCAATACCATAAGATATGGCAATTATTTAAGCGGACTTGGCATTACTCTGGCCAACCCCAAAGTCATTCTTTTTTATTGTGGATTTTTACCTACTTTTATGGATCTGCCGTCCATGACTGGTTTTGATATTTGTATTGTTACCATGGTTCTTGCCATGGTTTTGTCCATGGTTTTGATTTTCTATGCTTATCTTGCCAGCAGTGCAAGAGTGTTTTTTTCAAGTGTCCATTCAGTCAAGTGGCTCAACAGAACAGCAGGCACGGTGATGATTGCGGCTGGAACTGCCATAGCTGCAAAATCATAGATATTAATTTGTACCTGCTAATTAAGTTTAATATCTTCCAATTTTATTGTATCTAGGTATTCTTTAACAGCCCCAAGTGTAAGGGTGAACATTTTGGTGCCGGTCAGGATTGCCATGGCATCATTTTCATTGTCACACATCTTTGCAAACGCCGGACCCATTATATTTGCAGGGTTTTGAGATTCTTCAGGTTTTTCCTTCATGATTTCAAGATAGGTATTTAGCTTCTGCTTTAAGATTTTAAAGTAATCAAGATTTTTTCCTGTGGTTGTTTCAGTAAGAGTTGAGATGTTTTGGGAAATTTCTCGAATAGATTCCCAGAACATCTGGGTTATGGGGGCCTTATTTTTATCTGTAACAGCTAAATAAAATGAGATAGCCCATCCAACACTAAGGATTTTTAAAATTTGAAGTTCATATTCTATGGTTGTCATATTTAAACTATTGTTATCAGGTATGGCAACAAGAAGGTTTTTTAAGTCTGTTCTGTCAATGGCAAAGGTTGCAAGCTCCTGAGCTGCCTGCTGTAAACTTATATTTTTTTTGTTTCCATCCATGATTTTACAGGGTATTTTAAAGGTTTTTATTAAATTTATGTACAAAAAAATTAACTTATGTCATATAAATATTGTTTAGATTAACAATGCAAACATAAAGTGTAAATAGATAAAATGATAAAAATAGATCTTAAACTTTTTGTAACTTTATCAAAATATCTTCCTGAAGATAGTGAATGCTTTGAAGTGCCTGATAATACAAGCGTGGAAAAGCTTATTTCAGATCTTGGAATAGAGCCAGGTATTGTAAAATTGATTTTTGTTAATGGAAAAAAACAAAATGGCAAATATGTTCTGAAAAACCATGACAGGCTTGGGCTTTTTCCACCGGTAGGGGGTGGATAAGTCATGGGAATATTTGAATTAAAAGAGCGTTATAATAGAAATTTTAATACAATTTCCCTTGAAGAACAAAAAAAACTTAAGATGTCAAAAGTTGTTATCATCGGCCTTGGTGGCCTTGGAGGCAGTGTCAGCGAGATGATGGCAAGGGTTGGCATTGGTCATTTAACCTTAATTGATGGAGATGTTTTTGAGCCAAGTAATTTAAACCGGCAACTTTTAAGTGAAGAAAAGCTCATGGGAGAGGAAAAAGCAAACGCTGCTAAGAAAAGGATAAATGCCATTAATTCCGAGGTGAATCTAAAATGTTTTACCCAATACCTTGATGAATCCAATATGTACGAACAGATAAAAAACCATGATCTTGTTTTTGATTGCCTAGACACCATAGATACACGGTTTGTATTGCAGATTGCTGCAGACAAAGCTTTAATTCCAATTGTTTCAGGTGCAATTGCAGGTATGGCAGGTCAGGTGACAACTATTTTTCCAGGAGATGCAGGTTATAAATTAATTTATGGAGAAAATAGAGAAAAGCAATTAAAAGGAGTTGAAGACATAACCGGTAATATTGTCTGCTGCGCTTTTTTTATTGCAGCTTTGCAGGTATGTGAAGCTTTAAAAATTTTATTGGATCGCAAGGATTTACTTCGCAATAAACTATTGATTTCAGATTTATGGAAAAATACGTTTGAAATTGTGGATCTGATTTAAATGCCGTAGCTAAAAAGATTATTTAGAGTCTGCAACAAAGAGTAAGAAAACCTTTTTTTTACAAAGTCAGAACTGGAAAAAATTGATATTTTGTAACAACCTGTCAAGGAGAGTTGATATGTACACAAAGGCAGCAAAGCTAATTAAATCAGCAAAACGATGTGTGGCCTTCACAGGTGCTGGCATTTCAGTGGAAAGCGGTATCCCCCCTTTTAGAGGAAAAAATGGTCTTTGGAATAAATATGATCCTCAAATTTTTGATATTCAATACTTTTATGATAATAGTGAACACTCCTGGCAGGTCATAAGGGATATCTTTTATGATCTGTTTGGAAAAGTAAAGCCAAATGCTGCACACTATGCCCTGGCAGAGCTTGAAGTCAATAGCTTGTTAAGCACAGTTATTACCCAGAATGTTGACAATCTGCATTCTGATGCAGGCAGTAAAATTGTCCATGAATTCCATGGATCTTTAAAAACCATTGTCTGCCTGAAATGCCGGGCAAAATATAAAATTTCCCAGATTGATCTCAATGTCCTGCCTCCTTTATGTAAAAAGTGTAACGGGATTTTAAAACCAGATGTAATTTTTTTTGGAGAAGCTATTCCCGAGCCTGCACAGACCAATTCCTTTAATGAAACAAAAAAAGCAGACTGTTTTATTTTGATTGGTACCACTGGCATGGTTGCACCGGCCAACCTGATCCCTTCTGCTGCCAAGGCAAACAAGGCAAAAATTATTGAAATTAACCCTGTTAAATCTGAATATACAGATTCTGTAACTGATGTTTTTTTAGAAGATAAGGCAGTATATGCCATGGAAACTTTAATGGAAGAAATAGATAAATTATAAAATAAGGAGAATTTAAATGTCTGAAGATTGTCTGTTCTGTAAAATAGTTAAAGGTGATATCCCAAGTGAATTTTTATATGAGGATGATGACTTTATTGTGATTAAGGATATCAACCCTGCGGCACCGGTTCATCTGCTTTTAATTCCTAAAAAACATATCAGAAGTATTAATGACCTGAAAAAAGAAGAAGGGAAAATTATCTCAGACCTTTTCATGGTAGCCGGGGTCATGGCAAAACAGCAGGGAGTAAATGAGTCAGGTTATAAGCTTTTATTCAATGTTGAAAAAGGCGGTGGCCAGGTAATTTTTCATGTTCATCTTCATTTGATGGGTGGCTGGAAAAAATAATCGTTTATTAATATCGTGTGTCTGCAAATTTGACAATTTTTGAACTCTTAATGGTTTGAAGCCTTATTTCAAGGTCATGGCCTTGTTCAACCTTTAGTATGTAGAGTCCGTTTTCTGTTGGGCCGTTTACAATAATTGCATCAGAGTTATTCAATAATTGTCTGATATCTTTTTGCATGGCATTTTCTTTAAAAATAATATTTATTTCAATGCTTTTGTCGGATACAGAGTTTATACTAAGTGTTTTAAAAGTACTTCTGTCAGGAACCTGCGGCGTAATAGAGAGAAATATAATAATAGCAAATTGAGCTCCTGCCATTGCCCATCCAACTTTTCGAGTGATAATCCGATCATTGATAAATGCTAATACCATTGCAAATATAGATTGTTTAATTCGGTTCTTTTGCTTTTCTTCTTCAATATTTATAGTATCCATTATTCTTGAAAATGTATTGGAAGGAGGAAGAGGCAAGTTATCAGAAAGGTCATGATAACTATATCGGATCTCATCTTCAAATTTGTCACTTAAACTGCCTGGTTCACTATTTGCTTTTATTTTGTCTGCATAATCATTCATAATATTTCTCATTTCACATTTTCAAATTTGACAATTGGTCCATTAATTCACCCTGCCATTTTAACAAGTTGTTTTTTTAGAGCGGCTTTTGCATAATAAACTCTGGTTTTAACAGTGTTTTCAGGGATTTTTAGCACTTGTCCTATCTCAGAATAACTTGCTTCATGAAAAAATACAAAATCAAGTATTTCTCTATGTTTAAATGATATTTTCATTAAAGCCTCCTGAATATATTGTTTCCTGTCAAATTCCTCATAAACTTTATAAGAATTTTCATCTTGAATGGGTTGATCAATATTTTGAGTTTTATTGTGTTTTTTCCTCAATTCATTAAAAGCAAGATTCCGGGCTATTCCAAACATCCATGTTTTAACTTTTGATTTTCCTTTAAATTTGCCTGCATTTTTCCAAACTATTGTATAAACATCCACATGAATATCTTCTGCACTTTCCCTGTTTTGAAGCAGTCTGTATAAATAAAAAAATATACTTTTTGAAGTCAATGCATAAAGTTTTTCAAAGGCTTTTGTATCTTTTTGTACAAC
>CAZYDL010000290.1:0-4565 GCA_964646305.1 uncultured Desulfobacula sp.
AGCAAATTCCATTCCAATATTCTTTACACATTCAAAATGAAATTTCAGAGCCTCTTAACCATTTAGAATTTTTACATATTGAAACGACAGACCCAAGACCAAGGTTTATTCAAAACCTTATTAATGATTGTGGAGAAAGTGGTTCCATAATAGTTTATAATAAAGCATTTGAAACAAGGATCAATAAAGAATTAGGTGTGAATTTTCCAAAATGGGACAAAGAACTTCTTTCCATCTCAGCTAGAATGATTGATCTTCTTGTGCCATTTAGATCAAGGATGATTTATCATCCCAAAATGAGAGGATCTGCATCAATTAAAAAAGTCTTGCCTGCCCTTATCCCAGAATTAAAATATGATGATTTAGAAATCAGTGAAGGGACAACTGCCTCTTTAGCATATTTAAAATTCATCAAGAATTTAGCTACTGATGAAGAAAAAATTCAAATTTTTAATGATCTTCGAAAATATTGTGCTTTAGACACTTATGCAGAAGTGGTTTTATTAAAATTCCTTTCTGAAAATTGTTCTTCCGAGTTCATTAAATTATAAAACACATCAAAAATTTTTAAAAGGTAAAATTTTGACCTTTTAAAAAAATAATTTCCAAAAATTATGCAATGGCTGAAGCAAAAACCTGGTGCTATTTTGATTGAATTGTTTCATTTACAGGCTATTAAGAATCTTAAAGCGTGTAAAATATGTGTAAAGTTATTGTTTTAAACAAAAAAAGCTTTCAATTAAAAATGCTGAAAGCCTTGTCTTTGCTGTGGCTGGGTGATAAGGATTCGAACCTTAATTGACGGAGTCAGAGTCCGTAGTCCTGCCGTTGGACGATCACCCAGTATGATGAATAATGGTTGTTTTTTATATACCAGGGTCAGTGCTTAGTCAAGAAATATTTTAGCTTATCATGTGTTAAAACAGGCTTAATTATGTTACATAATAAAGTGAATGTATCTTTTTATTTTTTTATCACAATTTAAGCTATGGCAGCATGTTGATAATTGGTCTAAATGGCTTGTGAGTGAAGAGAGAAGAGTGTTTCAAGAGCGAATTGATAATCTTGCAGATGATGAAAGCAAGTTTGAAATTTATACCCATTGATGCAGGTACAATAGATTGTTGGAAAAACTTAAAAACCTTGAGAAAAACTTAAGCAAATTGTCATCTTTTGCACTGGCTTTTTCTGGCGGCGCTGACAGTGCTCTGCTCCTTGCAGTGTTAAAGAAAATAAAGCCGGAACAATTAACTGCCATTACTATTTCATCGCAATTTGTTCTAAAATCAGAAATTGAGTATGCAAAAAAGATTGCAAATTCAACCAATGTTCGGCATCTATGTCTTACTGTGGACATCCTAAAAAATGAGAATATTATCTGTAATACTTTGGAGCGCTGTTATTTTTGTAAAAAACAGATGTTCTCTTTGATAAAAGATACTGCAAAGAAATATGGAATCAAAACCCTTGTTCATGGAGTTAATCTTGATGATTTAAAGGATTTTCGACCAGGATTAAAAGCTGCAGAAGAGTTAGGGTTTATATCTCCCCTTGCAGATTCAGGGTTTTCAAAAAAAGATATTAGAATGTTGTCAAAACAGATGGGGCTTGAAACATGGGATAAACCTTCACAATCCTGTCTTGCAACAAGAATTGAATATAATGATAAAATTACCATTGAAAAACTTGGCATGGTTGAAAAGGCTGAAAATTTCCTAAAGGAGTTCGGGTTCACTAATATAAGGGTAAGATATCATTGTAAAACAGCCAGAATTGAAGTTGATCCTGGACAGATTGAGAGGATATCCGGCACAAAGATGAGGCAGAAAATTTCGCAGCTGTTTTTAAAATTAGGTTTTGATAGTACCAGTATTGATCTTAAAGGCTATAAAATAATTTAGGCCTGTCTTGTACCCGGATTAATTTGCAGGTTTCAGGTCTGGTGCTGCTAAAAAATATAAACCCGCTGGTTTATGAGCACTTACAGCGGGTTTGGTTTTATTGATACTGGAAATTATTTTTTCTGTACTTCAAGGGCGTTGAAAAAATATCCAATTTCAAAGGCAGCGGTTTCAGGAGCATCAGAACCATGAACAACATTTTTTTCAATATTTGTTGCATAATCTTTTCTAATGGTTCCATCTTCAGCCTCTTCAAAATTTGTAGCGCCCATGAGTTTTCTATTCTTTGCAATTACATCGTCACCCTCAAGCACCATGACAACAATTGGTCCAGAAGTCATGAAGCCTGTTAAACTGTCAAAAAACGGGCGTTCTTGATGGACAGCATAAAAGCCTTGTGCCTGGGTTTTTGTCAGCTGGATCATTTTCATGGCACAAATTTGAATACCAGCGGCTTCAAAGCGTTTGATTACTTCACCAATTACATTTTTTTCAACCCCATCGGGTTTGATTATTGATAATGTTCTTTCCACAGTGTAAAATCCTTTCAATTTTAATTTTAAACAACCTTGAAAATTAGCATAAAATAGTATTATAGTCAATGTTTATGAAAGATGATATTCTAAAAATTGCTGTTACCGGGTCGGCGGGTTCAGGCAAGAGCCTTGTATGCCAGAAGTTTAAAGCAATGGGCCTTGTTGTTTTAGATTGTGATGTTATATCGCGGCAGGTTGTGGAACCAGGAACTGAAGGTTTTGAAAAAGTGGTGGCATTGTTTGGTAGGAAGGTGGTTTGTAATAATGGAACTCTTGATAGAGCAAAGCTGCGGAGTATTATTGTTAATGAACCTATAATGCGCAAAAAAATGGAAGGTATTTTGCATCCTCAGATTAACAAAGAGATGGTTTTTCAGATGGAAACTGCTCAATATCCTAAGAAAAGGGCTGTTGTGGTGGAAGTGCCTTTGTTGTTTGAACTTGGCATGGAGCATAGTTTTGATACTACAATTGCTGTTATAGCAAAAGATATGGACCTTGTTAAAAGAATCTGTGACAGGGACAGTGTAAAAAAAGAAGATGCTTTAAAAATGCTTGAGCTTCAGATGCCGCAAAAGGAGAAACAAAAAAAAGCTGATCATGTTATATTAAATAATGGAGATAGATCAGAACTCTTTGAATCTGTACAAGATCTTTTTGATAAAATTCAAAAATAAATAACATGACTATTGCCCTTCATACATGGCAGTGCAAAAAAAGATTTCTTGACAATTTAAGGTTTTTGCCATATTAATCACTAATATATAAATATAAAATTTCATATACCTGTTAGTTTTTCATGTCAATTTGGCTGTCAGAATTCAAAAGGGCGTACCGCAAAATTTAAGTTTACCTAAAAAACACAAACCCACATAAAATAAACACCAGAATTCAGGAGAATGAATGAATCTTGTAGAATTAAATAAGATGAAGATCAGCGAGCTTACCAAACTTGCTAAAAAATACAAAATTAAAGGAATCAGCCGCCTCAAAAAACAGGATTTGATTTTTGCTTTGCTCCAGACAAATATTGAAAAAGATAATCAGGTTTATGGTGAAGGTACGCTTGAAATTCTTCCGGATGGTTTTGGTTTTTTACGGGCAACAGGATACAATTATCTTCCAGGACCTGATGATATTTATGTCTCTCCTTCCCAGATCCGAAGATTTAATTTAAGAACCGGTGATACCATTTCCGGCCAGGTGCGCCAGCCCAAAGATTCCGAGCGTTATTTTGCATTGCTCAAAGTTGAAGCTGTAAATTTTCAGGATCCTGAAAAAGCTGCTGAAACAATTTTATTTGATAATCTGCTGCCTCTCTATCCTGAAAGAAAAATGAACCTTGAAGCTGAATCTGATAATTACTCCATGCGGGTTATAGATATGATATCACCCATAGGTTTTGGTCAGCGCGGTTTGATTGTTTCTCCGCCAAAAGCTGGTAAGACCATGCTGCTGCAAAATATTGCCAACAGCATAGCAAAAGCCCATAAAGATGTTGTCCTGATGATTGTTCTAATTGATGAGCGGCCTGAAGAGGTGACAGATATGGCACGCAATGTTGATGCAGAAGTTGTAAGCTCGACTTTTGATGAACCTTCCGAACGTCATGTCCAGGTGGCAGAGATGGTGATTGCAAAGGCAAAAAGGATTGTGGAACAGGGCCATGATGTTGTTATACTGCTTGACAGCATTACAAGACTTGCAAGGGCTTATAATTCAGTAATGCCTCCTTCTGGTAAGATTCTGTCCGGTGGTGTGGATTCCAATGCCCTTGACAGACCTAAAAGATTTTTTGGTGCAGCAAGAAATATTGAAGACGGCGGCAGTCTTACAATTATTGCCACAGCTCTTGTTGAGACTGGAAGCCGTATGGACGAGGTTATTTTTGAAGAGTTTAAGGGTACAGGTAATATGGAGCTTGTACTTGATAGAAAACTTTCAGATAAAAGAATTTTTCCTGCCATTGATATGAATAGATCAGGTACAAGAAAAGAGGAATTACTGCTTGATCCACAAGTCTTAAACCGTGTCTGGATTTTAAGAAAACTGCTGTCAAGTTTAAATTCTGTGGACAGTATGCAGTTTTTACTTGAAAAAATGGAAGGAACAAAGGATAATAAAGAGT
>CAZYDL010000291.1:0-4564 GCA_964646305.1 uncultured Desulfobacula sp.
CAATACTCGCTTTACAGATATTCGTAAATTTCTAATACATGGCTGTCCGTTTAAGACTTCTGGATTTCTTGTAATTCTATCGAACATAGTAGTACCTCAATTTCTATTTTATCCCAATTAATAGAGAATAGATACTTTAGCGCTCAGATAAATTCCCCCCGTAGCCACTCATTTTTATCCCCCCCTTTCTGACATCATGGATTTATGAAATGAGCATAAAATATCGATAATAAACTATCAGTACTTCAATTTTTTATCCTGTAGAAATAAAGGATTACAACCATTTTCTGTTCTCTGATTGGATAATAAGATATTACCAGGATCATCCCTGTCCCCTTTGTGGTAAGATTCACGAGGTTGAAATCTATCAATATGTAAAAAGAAAAATTGATCCAGGTAATAGGAAAGAAATACTTGTTATAAAAATACTGTGTGAAGATAGTTTTCTAAAGCGGAAGGAAACTGGAGAGGAAATCCAGTATACAATCAGGATTCTACCGGGTTTTCTAATCCCACATAGCAGAGTTCCGGTTCCTAAAATATTTAAAGCATTTGATGCGTATTTAAATAATGATAGTACCCAGCAACAGGCTGCATTATTTATGAATTGCGATTCACGTCATTCTTTTAGACTCTACTTTTCACGTTTATCTAATCTTATCGATCAGTGGATTTTAAATATCCAAACAGCCCTGCAGATTCACACAGGAAATAAAAGAGATGCTGATAAAAAAGAGAATATTACAGGTATCAAAAAGAAATGGAAACAATTTAAAACAATAATAGGATCTATCAATATAGAAAAAGAGACTAAATTCCGAATTTCAGCAGATACTTATAGGTTTGATTATGTTCATACTATTTTTGCTGGGTGTAAAATGGGACTTGGACCATAAAAAAACTGAGTTCTATACACACAGAACTCAGTTTTAGACGATCATGTTTAAGTATGAACAATAACATGATCAAAATCAGTACTCACAGTACTGTTATCGTCGGCAGCAATCGCATCTACCTGAACCATAAGTTGAGAAGGGTACGGATATGGTAGAGATAGAACTGAATAATATATCTAGAAAGTATGAAGCATATAGACTGAAGAATAATTACAAGGAACGGCAGCTTTTAAGCTCCATTGTAGAAAATGGGATTACAGAACCGCTGTCATGTATCAGAAAATCAGAGGATCAATATATACTTCTTGATGGATACAAAAGACTCAGATGTTTATACAAATTGAAAATTGGCCTTGTCCCGGTTATTTCTATCGGAAATGATGAACAGAATGCAATTCTTCAGCTGATCCGTTCATCAAATAACAAGTCGCTTCAAACTTTGGAGCAATCCTGTTTTATCGATGAGCTGCATAAACAGTTTGGATTAACTATTAGAGATATGGCAGACAGACTAAATGTTTCACCGGCATGGATCAGTATTCGCCTCGGACTTATAGATGAAATGAGTGAGACAGTAAAACAGAATATATTCTCAGGAAGATTTCCTATTCGTTCATATATGTATTCCATAAAGCGTTTTACGCGCGTAAACAACATACAAAGTAATCAGATTGACCGTTTTATCTCACATGTATCAGGAAAGGACTTGAGTACCAGAGATATTGATACTCTTGCCTATGGATACTTCAGGGGAGGAGATGAGATTCGAAAACAGATTGAAAGTGGGAATATCATCTGGACATTGCGTGCATTACAGGAAAAAACAGCTTCACTTTCACAGGAGTCTGGTTTAAACGCTCGGGAAAGAAGAGTAATAAATGATCTGGAGATCCTGCAGAAATACATTCTCAAAGTAATAAAACATTTATCAGATCCGATTGCTGAAGGATCTCTGTTTAAAAAGAATGTATGCCTGTTGATAGAAGGAATAATGGGTTTAACCGAAACCCTAAGGAAACAGTTAGGGGGTTTTCATGATAAATGAGAAAATTAAAATCACGGTACGAACTCTGTTTAATAATGGGAAACCCAAAAAAGAGATCGCCCGATTAGTAGGGATTGATATTAAAACGGTCAGGGGGATTATAGATAGTGAAAACGATAAACCAAAAGAAAGAGTTGATAAGATAAATATTTCAGAGGAGCTGCTGCAGACTCTGTACAATTCATGTAACGGTTTTGCTCACAGAATGTATGAAAAGCTAAATGAAGAGTATGAGTTGAATATCGGTTACTCTACTTTAACCCGTCTGATCAGAGAAATAGAGATAGGAAAAACAAAAACAAGACGAAGCGGCCATTATCAGGATGTTCCGGGAGAGGAGATGCAGCATGATACCTCTCCATACACCATTCTCATTGGGGGTGTCAGGAAAAAAGTGGTATGCAGTGGATTATATATCAGATATTCAAAAATGCGTTATATAAAGTTCTATCCGGTATTTAACCGTTTTACAATGCAGTGTTTCTTGTATGAAGCCCTGAAATTCTTCGGCTACTGCGCCGATAACTGCATAATTGATAATACGAATCTCGCAGTTCAGTATGGGACAGGAGAGAATGCGGTATTCAATCCGGAGATGATCCAATTTGCTAATCAGTTTTCCTTCAGGTGGAAGGCACATCGCATAAAGCATTCTAATAGAAAGGCGGGAGTAGAAAGATCTTTTTATACAGTCGAAACATCTTTTTTCCCAGGAAGAACATTTACTGACTTTAAAGATTTGAACGCTCAGGCAAAGCAGTGGGCAACTGTTCGCCTCGCTTCCCGACCCCAGTCCAAAACAAAGCTTATTCCCCTTAATTTATTTGAATATGAGAAACCGTTTCTACATCAGATTGATGAATCTATACAGCCTCCTTATCGTATTAGCAAGCGGTTGATAGATGCATATGGATATATTGCTTTTAATGGGAATTATTACTGGATCCCTGAAACAACTAAAGGACGTGATGTAAAAATAATCAGATCTGAAAATGAGATATGGATCTACCAACATCATAATAAACTGATCGAATATAATCTTCCTGAATATGATGTAAAAAATAAAAGATTCTCTCCTCCTGGAATAAAAACAGAGCCTAATAACAGGAAAAAAGGAGCATCTGAAGAGGAAACACACCTCCGAACTTTAAGCAGTATTTGCTGCTCTTATCTTGATTTTATCCATTCCGGTGAATGCAGGAATCGTCAGAAATCAAAATTGATACGTGACCTTTATTCTCTTTCAAAGAAATTGAGTAATAGTATATTTACAGGTGCTTTGGAGGCAGCTCTTGAGTATAAGGTTTATTCAATTCGTTCTATTGAGAGAATAGCTCAGAATATGCTTCAGAAAGATCTTTTTCAGGAAAACAATATCCCTTTTAGCTCTGTTTATCAAAGTAGAGAAGAGTATCAAAAAGGACGATTTTCCAGCGAAGCTGATCTTAAATCTTTTCAGAAGCTGATTGATAAAAAAGAGGAAGATAATGAATAGATTACCGACCAAAGAGCTTCAGAAATTACGACTGGGCTATACTTTGGAAAACTGGGATACGATATTAAAGGAAGCTACTAAAAATGAATTTTCCTATTCCCGTTTTCTTATTGCAATCATTGAATCCGAATATCAACAAAAACTGGAAAAAGAACGTCTTGCACGCATAAACAGGGCAAAGATACCTATTCAATTTGCTATTGAAACCTACCCATTTGATAAGCAGCCAAAGCTTGATAAAAAACTGATAATGGAAGTTTACGATTCTATGAATTATGTTCATGAAAACAAAGATCTTATCTTCATCGGTCCTACAGGATGTGGAAAAACAGGACTTTCTACTTCATTTCTTATTCATGCATTGAATCTGGGCTGCAAAGGTCGTTTTATTGATTTTAGTGAATTAATTCATATCCTCTATCAATCCAAAGCGGATCATTCAGAGGAACAGACTGTTAATAAGTTTGTAAAATATGACATTCTGCTGATAGACGAACTGGGCTATATGTCCTGTCAGAAAGAACAGGCCAGTCTGTTTTTTGACCTTCTCAGAAGGCGGCATAAAATATCAACTACTATAATAACTACCCAGCTGGGGTTTGATGAATGGGGTACATTTCTTCATGATTCTCATATTGTTGCAGCTCTTCTTGACCGGATAACAGAAAACTGTGTCATTTTCAATATGAAAGATTTTATTAGTATCAGACAAAAGCAGATTGTATATACTACAAGATAATTCAGGTTCCATTCCTAATATCTAAATCCCCTCTATAAGATTTTATTCCCACAGGAATTAAATTACTGGATAGTCTCCCTTTCAGTTTGTGCAAAATCATGTGTACATAAAGGGGTAATTTTTCTGAGCATTGGAGGGGGAATTTATCTGAGCGCTAAAGTTCTATTCCCATAATTCGCATTAAACGCTGAATTCTCTTCCTATTTACCCGATTGAAAACTCTATCATTTTTGTTTTCTCTCCTGATTATATCTCTTATTTTTCTACTCCCATATTCTGGACTTTCTGTATATGTTTCATCAATCTTTTTCATTAACTCCAAGTTGTTTTTTGACATGGGAGCAGGCTTGTAGTAGTAAGAAGATCTTGAAATATCCAATAGGTTACAT
>CAZYDL010000292.1:0-4563 GCA_964646305.1 uncultured Desulfobacula sp.
AAATAATTTGGTATAAATTATTTTACTCTAAAGGGCTTTCACAATAATACTTTAATTTACAATGTGAAAAAAAAATTGACACCATGTTAAACCTGATTTCTTTTTAAGCTCAATTCTTAAAAAAATATTCGTTATATTTCAGTAACTTATATTTTTTAAATTTAAAATTAAACCGGCATTCTAATTGCTCTTAAAGTGATAGAAGATATTTGAAATATATTATCACGGTAAAACAGGGGTGCATTTTGAATATAAACATAATGCTGCTGGATGATGAAGAAAGATTTCTTTTAACCACCAAAAAACTCCTGGAAAGGAAGGGCTAAGTTATATGTTCGATTTTTTTTGATCAAAAATATCAGCTTCAATGCCCATAGCCTTGGCACGTTCCATCCATTGCTTCCGCGCCAGAGCGCGCATGTCTTCAACATCGTCTGTTTCATCCATAATTTCCATGCCCATAAGCGTCTCAATTAAATCTTCCAGTGTCACAAGTCCATCCGTCCCTCCATGCTCATTGACTACTATGGCAATATGCTGGCGATCCTTAAGAAAGAGCTCCAATAAAGCTGTCAACGATACCGAATCTGGAACTGCAAGTATTTCACGTTTCAATGCTTTGAGTTTTTCATTGTTTTGCTTCTGTGCGGTGGAAATCAGAACATCATCTTTAAGAACAAAACCAGTTATGTCGTCAGGATGCGTCCTATAGATCGGCAGGCGTGAAAATGGGGTGTGGGTTACTTGTTCCAATGAGTCAATTATCTTCATGTCTTCGGCAAGTGCTGAGATTACAACACGTGGCGTCATGATATCAACAACTTTTAGCGACTCGAATCGTAATAGGTTTTGGATAATCCTTGATTCTTTACTGTGAATCTGCCCGGTCTCTACACCGACTTGTGCCATGGCTATGAATTCGTCTCTACTGAAAATTTGTATCTCTTTTCCATGAGAAATAAACTGTGTCAGTCTTTCGGAAATCCATACGATTGGATAAAGAATCACGATCAGAGTATTTACAAAAAATGAAATTGGATATACGAGTTTCGACCAGTAAATGACGCCTATGGTTTTAGGAATAATTTCAGAAATAAAAAGGATCAAAAGCGTCATGACAGCTGAGAAAAAGCCAAACCAGGCGTTTCCAAATACGACAGTCGCTTTAGCCCCAGCACCGATGGCACCAACCGTATGTGCAATAGTGTTGAGTGTTAAAATGGCCGCAAGTGATCTGTCCACATTATCTTGTTTAAGTCGTTTTAAAAGCGCTGCATATTTAGGTCGCTTTTCTTTCTGCCCTTGGATATATGAAGGCGTAATGCTTAAGAGTACTGATTCTGCTATTGAACAGAGAAATGAAAAGACCAATGCCAGTAAAATATAAATTATCAGTAATAAAACATCAGCGTTCATCTCTTCAACACCTTATTAAGATAGCGCGGCACTTGCTTAGCTCAGGCTGGATTTATTCACTATATCCATTAACAAAAAACTCCCTGTACTTATAGCACAGGGAGTTTTAAACATAATAAGATTTTTGGTTGTTGTCAACCGTCTCTAAAATCTCTGGTTATTCAGAGTATGATGTTTTAAATTTCATACCTTCCCAAGCCTTTGAATCATACAAACCTTTTTGCTTGGCTTCTTCAATCCACTCTTTTCTCAAGTTATCCTGGAAGTGCATCTTCTCGTCAACCAGCTTTTGATATGGCAGACCCATTATTTTCTGGGCTTTCTCTTTTGTTGAGAAATCAGGTGCCACATAATTTGCAGCATTATATTTTGCCAGTATTATCCTCAGCTTAAGTCGTGCTTCCTGGCCCTTGTTGATGGCTGATCCCAGGATTCTCAAAGTTTCCTCAGGTGCATGGAAGAATGAACCATGACTGGCAATGGAATAGTCCCATCTCCATTGTGCGTGGCGGATATCCTGTAGGATATCCTGCATTTCTTCCTTGGTGGCACCAAGTTCCCATGCTTTGCCTGCTTCAAGGTGTGCTTTACCAATAACACCCGTGGCAGTAGAGTTAAGTTCTGCTTTTCTCTCCAACTTCCGGGCTACAGTGTCACGAAGCTCTTGCTCCGTGCCCCTGTGGCAGGTCATGCAGGCGTTTGCCATATTTTCAAGTGGGCTGCCGACGTTATGGGATGAATACTTAACGCTGCCTTCTCGGGTATAGGGCATATGACAATCTGCACAGGCTACTTTATTCAGGCCGTGGGCACCGGTTATATAAATTTCATAACCAGGATGCTGAGCTTTCAGCATTGGTGCCTTGCTTATTTTGTGGGTCCAGTCTTTAAAATCTATGTCATCATAGTATTTTTCCATATCTTCAACAGTAAAACCATTGTCCCATGGGAAAGTGACTACATTGGCCATCTTTTTATTGCCGCTTTTATCTGTCCATTCGGTCTTCTTGAAATAATATTCAGAGTGACACTGGGCACACACCAGGGATCTCTTATCCTGGTGCGTGGCGTCAGCAAATGGAAGGCTGCCTTCATTGTCCATGGCTCTTACCAGGTGTGGTCTGGTAAGTGTCAGTTCCATAGTTTCATTATTATGGCAATCAGCACAGCCGATTGGATTAACAATTTCGCTGCCGAGCCTGGCCCACTTACCTGTGAAAAAATCCATCTCACTGTTTTCATTCATGTATCTTGGAACATCTGGTGATTTACAAGTCCAGCATGGAGTGGGCATGGGGCCGGTTTTATCGTCAGTCGGGCCACCGGTTCTCAGAGTGTTGATATTGTCTTCCAGGATATAATGATGTCCGCGCGGTGCATTATAATCCTTGGCAAAACCATAGCCTGCCCACATTATCACCAGAGCCGGATCTTTTTTTAACAAGTCATCAATCTTGTCGCTTTTGTTGGTCTGCATGTATGAATTATATTGCCTTGGGTAATATTTACTCCATTCTGAGCTTCTTGATTCAAATTCTTTGATTTCTGCCACAGAATTTATTGCCACAGCGTTCATCGCTTTTTGTTCGGCTTTATTTTTATTGATGGAAAGTGCCAATAAAATCAAGGCAACAATTGCAATCGCTGAAACCACTGTCAGCGTTGTTGGTTTTTTCATTCTACCTATCTCCTTTTGATATTTTATAGTTTTTCTTTTATTCCAATATTATTGGGGGTCGTTGACAGGCTTTTGGTGGAGCCATGGGGTGTACTCCTATGGCAATCCCAGCAATTTCTATCAACTTGTGAGCCTTCCTTATTTTTTTTATATGATTTGCTGTTCTCTACCATCTGGGAGACAAGTTCCCCATGGCAGGATATGCAATTATTCTGTATTCTTTTTGCCGCATCGTTACTGATCCTGATGCTATTGTCATAGGTGTTAAAAGTCATGGCCACTGAGTGGTTAAAACCATCCCTGGATTTAGCGATCATCTTGCCGATAAAAGAGTCCTGGGGCAGATGACATTGTACACAAGTTGCACTTCCCCGATGTGAGCTGTGCTGCCAGGTGGCATATTGCGTATTCATGACATGGCAATTGATACATACTTTTGGATCTTCGGAAAGGTATGATACCATATTGGAGGCATTAACCACATAGCCGAACAGTCCAATCACAGTTATAACGCTGCCGATTGCTATGTATTTCATTATGTTGTCTGTTTCCATGCTTAACCTTTTTGCTGATAGTCATAGTTAATAAAAAGGGTTTAATTTGTGGAGTCTGTTAAATGCATAATATCGATTCTTTCACGCCCCTCCTTTCCTTGTTTACGATAAAATGCTTTGATTAAAAAAAATAGTGCGTTAAGTTTTAATAGCAGATTATAATGTAAAAATGCTGTAAATTGATGTAAAGAAATTGTTAAATTTGATATATTGATTAAAAGCACTGAACTGGTCTTGAAAAAAAAAAAGAGGTAAGGCACTATATCATATGCTTTCTTATATTAAACAGAGAATTTCATTAAAGTATATTATTATTACGTCAGCAACTATTGTCTTTGTCTTCAGTGTTCTATTTTCCTGGATTTCACGCCAGGAAACACAACTGATTTTAGAACAGGTAAAAAAACAGGCTATTATTCTTCATCGACAGATTGTTTTGACCCGGGAATGGGTTTCAGATCACAATTATATCCTGATTAAAAAAAAAGAAGGGGAATATATTGAGTCATTCTTAAAAATTCCTGAAGTAAAGGATATTTACGGTAAGGTTTATACAAAGATTACACCGGCAATGCTTACCCGACAGCTTTCAGATTATGCAATGGAAAGCAACTTATATTCCTTTAATTTGACAAACATCAACTCCATGAACCCCAAAAATAAACCTGATGATTTTGAAACAGATGCAATACGCGGTTTTACATCCGGGGGTATCAACGGCATGAGCCGAATTGAAGTTCATGATGGGAAAAAGGTATTCAGGTATGCTGCACCCCTTATTATTAAAAAAAGCTGTCTGGCATGTCATAACAAAAAACAATACAAAGCTGGTGATATTGGTGGCTGCATAAGTGTTTTTATTCCTTTTGATGAGGCACAGGCGGCAATCAGAAAAAATAATTTTTTTCTTTTTGT
>CAZYDL010000293.1:0-4557 GCA_964646305.1 uncultured Desulfobacula sp.
TCTGTTTAAGGAACGGCCTGTATCAGTTCCATTTAAGGCAACAGGTTTGGTAAAGCCAAATCCCTGGGTGGCCAGCCTGCTTCTTAAAATACCTTTTCCAACAAGATAATTTTTAACGGCAGTGGCGCGTCTCATGGAAAGGCCCATGTTGTATTCAGGAGTTCCTACATTATCGCAATGGCCATTTAGTTCAACACTCATGGCAGGATTTTTTCCAAGAATTTCTACGATATTGTCCAGCAGAGGATATGCCATGGATTTAATTACATCTCTGTCAAAGTCAAAAAGAACATTGTCCAGCACCCAGCAACCAACTGCATTGACTTTTGCCCCAATGGGAGTCCCTGGACATTGATCATCTTCATCATAGACTCCATCTTTATCAGTGTCTTTTTTTACAGAAACAACAGGAGGAGCAGGAAGAGGTGCAGGAGCAGATGCGGAAGCCTTTTTATTAAGAAATACCCTTTCAATAAAATCAGCCATACCAGCAGAGGTTAACAGTTTGTCGGCTGTGGAGTAAAATCCGCATCCACCGACGTTTGCGATCTTTGTTAAAAGAGATTCACCTGCCATGTCATCACCCACAAGAATTGGGAAAAAACAGATGGAGGAGCCGTAAAGATTTTTTAATTGTTTTGCAGATGCAAGGGCAGCACCTGGGTTGCTGACTCCGTCACTGATGATAATAACTGCATTCATCTCACCTGAAAGTCCGTCAAAGTCATCTCCGGCAGCATTAAGAGCAGAATCTAAAGGACTTAATCCGCCTGCTTGAGTAATTTTAGCAAAATTATCTGCCAGATTCTGGGTTGAATATTTTTCCATTCCGTAAAATAGCTCTGTTCTATTTTTTGAAACTTCCGCAGCATGTCCAAATGATCTTAAACCTGCTGTCTGACCAAGTTCAGGAAGTGTGTCATTCATTCTAGAAACAAGGGTTTTTGCTATGTCAAATTTTGTATTGCCGTTAAATTTTTCATTCAAAGAGCTTGATGCATCAAACACAATGATGAAATTATCTACTTTTGAAGTGTACATATTTGCATCAAACTTTTTTGCATCAAATGATGGGAATGTACTCATTTTTGATGCGCATCCAAATAAAAAAAGGAAGGCAAAAATTGTTACTAAACATTTTGTGAAAAGTTTCATGTTGTTTCTCCTTTGGGTGTGTTAGTTTTTAAGCGCTGATTTGCGAAATACCAGTTCTAAATACTTAAACTATTACAAAAGGGCAGGCATAAAATCAACCTTTTTTTATAATATCTTGCAATTTTGACTTACAAATTATATACGATGGCTGTTTATTTATCATAAAGTTATTAAAAAAAATATGGAATTATATCAGGGAATCATTCTGGGAATTATACAGGGGCTGACAGAATTTTTGCCAGTAAGCAGTTCAGGACACCTTGTACTTGGACAGATTTTTTTTGGCATTACACAGTCACAGCTTGTATTTGATATAAGTGTTCACATGGGAACTCTTCTTGCAGTTCTTGTGGTGTATGCTTCTGATATCATTGCAATGCTGACTTCTGTGACCAGATTTTTTTTAAAGGCTATTTTATTCAAACCTGTTGTTTCCCTGTTTAAGGAAGATGAAAATCTTCAAATGGCAGGAGTGATTATCATTGGTTCTATTCCAACTGCAATCATAGGACTTGGTTTAAAACAATTTGAACATGTTTTATTTACATCAAAGATTCTTGTGGGATGTATGCTCATTGTGACAGGAACAATTTTGTGGATTTCAAGGCATTATTATTATACTGGCAGCAAAAAATCCAGACTTGGTATTAACAAAGCTCTTGTAATTGGAATTGTCCAGGGAATTGCTGTTATCCCGGGTATTTCCAGATCAGGTTCCACCATTGCCACAGGCATGTTTCTCGGGCTTGACAGGCATAAAGCTGCTAAATTTTCTTTTCTTTTGTCAATTCCTGCAATCCTGGGGGCTCAGGTTTTGAGCATAAAAGATATGATGACTTTGGGTATCAGCATTGATTCTGTGACAATATATGCTACAATTGCATCGTTTATAACTGGCTTGATTGCTCTAAAAATACTTTTGACCTTGGTCCATTCCGGTAGATTTCACTTGTTTGCTCCCTATTGCTGGCTTATTGGATCCTTAGTTATTTTATCAAAAATTATATAGATGTTACAAGCGGCGTGCAATGCCGGCGCCTGTGGCAGAAGATGAAAAAGTGACAACATTTAAATAAGCTTTTTTATATAAAAAGGAGGCTTTATGAATCCTGAAATTTTCAGAGAATATGATATACGAGGTGTTGCAGGCAAGGATATCTTGGATGAAGATGTAATAGATATTGGCAAGGCTTACGGTAGCCTTTTAAACAAGCAGAATAAAAAAATTGTATCTGTTGCAAGGGATTGCAGGCTGACTTCTCAAAAATTTTCAGAACTATTTATCCAGGGAATTATTTCCACAGGGTGTGATGTTATTGATATTGGGATCTGTCCCACACCAGTGCTCTATTTTTCCATCCAGCACTTGAATCTTGAAGGCGGTGCCATGGTAACTGCAAGCCATAATCCACCTGAATACAATGGGTTTAAGCTGCTCAGCGGGGTGGATTCCATTCACAGCCAGGGATTGCAGGATATTCGTATTATTGTGGAAAACAGGCTATTTGTCCAAGGTAGTGGCAAGGTGAGTAAAGAGGATGTAATCACGCCATATAAAGAGTATATTTTAAATAATATTAACCTTGCCAAACCAATAAAAATTGGGATTGATGCAGGTAATGGAACCGGTGGTATTACAGCTCTTCCAGTTTTAAAAGATCTTGGATGCAAGGTGCATGATATCTATTGTGATATGGATGGAAGATTTCCCAACCATGAAGCTGACCCCACCCAGAAAAAAAACATGCTTGATTTGATACAACTTGTTAGAGAAAATCAACTTGACCTTGGAGTTGGCTATGATGGAGATGCCGATAGAATAGGTGTTGTGGATAAAAATGGTAAAATAATTTATGGTGACCAGCTCATGATTATCTATGCCAGGGAAATTCTTGAACGTGATCCTGGAGCAACCTTTATTTCAGAAGTAAAATGCTCCATGGTCATGTATGATGACATAAAAAAACATGGCGGCAATGCAATAATGTGGAAGACAGGCCACTCTTTGATCAAGAAAAAGATGAAAGAGGAGAACGCAGCCCTTGCAGGAGAGATGAGCGGCCATATGTTTTTCAAGGACAGATATCTTGGATTTGACGATGCTCTCTATGCCACCTGCCGCCTTCTTGAAATCATGGCTGATACGGGCAAGGGTGTTGATGAACTTATAAAAGACCTTCCAAAAACCTTTACAACACCTGAACTTCGTGTGGAGTGCCCCGATAAAATAAAATTCAAGGTAGTGGAAAAAATTGTTGCCCACTTTAAAGCAAAACAGCCTGTAATTGATATTGACGGTCTGCGGGCATTATATGATGATGGATGGGGACTTGTAAGAGCTTCCAATACCCAGCCGGCCCTTGTTCTTCGTTTTGAAGCCCTGAGTGAAAAAAGATTAAATGAGATACGAAATGAAATAGAGTCTGTTTTAAGCAAAATTATCAAGGAGATATAATAGGATCATTTCGGCATATTGAAACAAAATAGATAATTTCTCCAAATTCAAGGCGGGGAAAAATTTTAACCACAGGCATACATTAAGTATCCCGAGGATTAAATTTTTTTTACCAACGCCGAAGTTGGGGAAATTAGCATTTTGTAGTGTCGATTAAAATCATATTATAAAAATAGTTTATGGAGTTATCAGTACCACAGCAGGACGCAGTAAATCACACCGGCTCCCCGGCACTTGTTGTTGCGGGAGCCGGTTCTGGTAAGACCAGAACTTTGACAGCCAAATTTTCACACCTTGTGGACAATGGCCATGATCCTAAAAGGATTCTTGCCATTACTTTTACCAATAAAGCAGCAGGTGAGATGAAGTCAAGGCTCATGGATATGACAGGCCTTGGGTTCCAGGCATTCCAGTGGGTAAGAACCTTTCATTCAGCATGTCTCATGATTTTAAAACGCCATTGCGAGGCTGCAGGATACACATCACCCATATTGGTATTTTCAGTTTACCAGCAGCAGAAATTGATAAAAGAGCTGTGTGTAAAAAATAATATTGAAAAAAAACATGCCAATAAAATTTTGTCCATGATCTCAAGGGCAAAAAACTTTGGCAACCCAAAAAAATATTTTGATTTAAAGCCGGGTTTTTTTGCCGTTAACATTGACGATCTCTTTGCCCAGTATGAAGAGCGTTTAAAAGAGATGAACAGTGTGGATTTTGATAATATACTCTTAAAGACAAGAGACCTGTTAAGAAATGATGCCGGTATCAGGGAGTATTATCAAAAATATTTTTCCTATATTCTTGTGGATGAATACCAGGATACCAATAACCTTCAGGAGGATTTAACAAACCTTCTCCTTGGTGAACACCAGAATCTTTTTTGTGTTGGAGATGACTGGCAGTCTGTTTATGGTTTCAGAGGTTCCAATTTTAACCATTTTCTT